>JALWCU010000102.1 GCA_027015275.1 Bacteroidales bacterium
CTTATAACCGGTGCACCATTGCTGAGTTTGCAGTCTAAGGGTATTATGGGTAATGCTTGGCATGGACAGGGACTGTGGCTCGTCATTGAGGCAGACGAATCAGATGGCACTTTGGTCAAATATAGCCCTGAGATTGGTTTGATACTTAATATTGATCTGGACCACAAAGAGTTGGACGAACTGATGAAAATTTTTTCACTTTTTGCCCGCAATTCCAAGACATTGATTGTTAATCGTTCCAATCCGAATGCAGCCAGCTTGACAAGAGACGGGCAATACGATTTTTGTACTGTTGGTCAATGTCCTTTTAACATGACTGATATTGCAATGACCTGGGCAGGGGTAGATTTCAAGGTAAAAGGGCAAAAGGTTGCCATTAGCCTTCTGGGTGAGCATAATGCTATGAATGCTACAGCTGCCATAGCAGCATGCGTGGCAGCGGGTGTGGACGTGGGTGAAGCAGCAAAGTATATAGCAAATTTTAGAGGCATTGCCAGGCGCATGCAAGTTATTTACCGTGGGATAAACTTCTCAATAATAGATGATTATGCACATAATCCGTCAAAGGTGAGTGCTGCCATAGCTACAGGACAGCGTCTGGCAGGTCAGGTTATAGCATGGTTTCAGCCCCATGGCTTTAGTCCGCTAAAATTATGGGGCGATGAGCTGGTGGGCGCTGTGGCAGCGTTGCTGCGAGACGAAGATATCTTCGTCCTCTCGCCGGTCTATTATGCCGGCGGCACAGCGCCCAAGGATGTCTGTGCACGTGATTATATCGACAGGCTCAGGCAAAAAGGCACAAATGCTTATTTCCTTGAACAGCGAAAGGCTTTACCCGAGTTTATCCGCGACAGGGCTCAGCCACCAACAGTTGTTTTGTTAATGGGTGCGCGTGATCCCATGCTCGGTTATTTTGCTAATTACGTAAGCAACCAGGTTATTTACTTTGATAATCAGTTTTAATCTTTTGTTTTGTGCCAGGATTCGGGATTGAGCGGGAAACGCACAGTGAAGAAATGAGACTGTAATGGCACGGCTTGATTGAATACATTCTCAAATGTATAATCTATAATGATTTTGTGATACTTCAGTCCTAGTCCCACGGAAGGGAAAAAGTTAATTTTTTGGCCGAATTCTGTGCTGGAGCTATTGGTGAAATATTTTATCTTCTGAAAGTTGGACAGTCCCAGTCTGACAAAGAGCACATTGTGAAAAATAAATTCAGAGCCCAGCCTTGGATATATGCTTGCAATGGGTGTGCTTATAATGGCAGACGAGCGTTGTGCCCACTGCAGAAAAATATCAAATTCTTCGCGCAGGCTGAGCTTGTCGTTAATTTTAAATTCACGGCTAATTCCTATTGTTGTCGAAGGAATAGCTATTTCTACTGTGTTGTGCGGAATTTCATTGCCTGTGCTATCAAATACTTGGATAGTGTGCTGGTCTAAGTTGTAAAACCATGCAGTGAAAGTGCCCAGTGCATCTGTCACATTAGCGCCTAAATGGAATTTGTGCCAGTCATAGCTAATACTTGCATCCAGCCCAAAACCATATCCATTGGCAAAGCTTCCCAGATGTCGGTAAATGAGTTTAGCACGCAGGGCGTAGGAAAATTTTTGTGCTTTACGTGCAAAGGCAAGAAACATGGCATAATCTTCCACCGAGAAATAACTTATCTGATCCAGGTCAAAGCTGCCGTTATTGTAGATAGATAATGTGTTTGGAATATTTCCGATGCCCAGGCGTAGAATGCCCACACCCAGAAAAGTTTTGTCATTATATTTGTACGCTGCCATCAGAAAATCGTAATTTGCTACGCTGCCAAAATATTCACTGTGTGTGATGGCAAAATCAAAAGTATTAGATAATTTTGTGATATTAGAAGGATTGTAGAATACAGCACTAGCGCCGCTGGCAGAGGCTACCATGCTATTGCCCATGCCAATACCTTGGGCTGTGGCGCCGATTCTGAGGAAATCGTTGCTGTATTTAACGATTTGTGCATTGGCTTTATTAAAAACTGAGAATATGAAAAATAGTGTGAAAAGAATTTTCCCTAATACATTGACACTGTTGAATCTTTTGTCCGGTTCCATAGGAATAGTATTAAGTTTTCATGGGTCATTAATAGCTGCGAATATAATGATTTTTTTGGGAGGTGTGTTTGATTTTTTTGATGGATTTGTTGCCAGGGCTTTGAAAGTCAATAATCCCATTGGCAAAGACTTAGATTCTCTGGCAGATATTATAACTTTTGGACTGTTGCCCAGTATCATAGTTTATAATTATGTCGGCAATAGTGTGTTGTCTTATTTTGGATTTATGATTGTCATTTTGTCAGCTTTGCGTTTGGCTAAATTTAATAATGATCCAGAGCAGAAGAGAGTTTTCAAAGGGCTGCCTACGCCTGCACTGGCAATATTTTTTGCATCTCTGGTTTTGGCTGATTTGCAGCAAGGTATAACTCTGCCATATAAGGATATTTCAATAACGGTTCTGGTAGTAGTGATGTCTCTCTTACTGGTAGCGCCAATACGGTTGATGTCTTTTAAATTTGATGGAGATTATTCGTGGAGAAAAAATTGGGCGAAGTATGTTTTTATTATTTTAGCATTATTATTAATCATTGTGTTTAAGTGGCTTGGATTGTCTATTGATATTGTTTTATATATTTTTTACTCTTTGGTGGTATTGTAGATTTTGATTTTTGGTAGGAAAATTGTAAATTTAGTAAAGGAATTTGGAATAATTGATGGTAGATAAGTTTTTGAAATACTTACAGAGAGAGAAACGATATTCGGAGAATACGATAATTTCTTACCGCAGGGATTTAATGCAATTTTATCAGTTTGTTTCTGTCCCCACTGATACCATTATCACAGATCATAGGAAAGTGCGTTCATGGGTAGTGTATTTATTTGACAGGGGGATAAGTGCACGTTCTATTAGGCGTAAGATTTCGGCTCTCAGGAGTTTTTATAAGTTTTTGATTAAGCAGGGAATGATTGATTTTTCGCCTATGGACAGGATTGTTTTGCCCAAGGATAAGAAGTCTTTGCCTGTTTTCATTCCGCAGAGTCAGACAGAGAAATTATTAGATTATCATGATTTTGATGATTTTACACAGATGAGAGATTTTTTGGTGGTTGAAATACTTTATTGGACTGGTATGCGAAGGAGTGAGTTGGTAAGGCTCAAGCTTAGTGATATTGATTTCAGTAGTAAGCAGATTAAAGTTTTGGGCAAAGGGCGTAAGGAGCGCTATATACCCATAGAACAGTCGCTTATAGAGCAGATAAGACATTATCAGAAGCTGAAAGATGAATATTTCGAAGGATTGGAATATGACAGGACACATCTAATATTGTCTAATACAGGACGTGGTGCTTATCCAGAGCTGATAAATCGCGTGGTTAAAAAGTTTCTTGAGGACCTGACAACTGTCGAGAAAAAGAGTCCACATGTTTTGCGTCATACTTTTGCTACACATTTATTGAATAATGGGGCAGATATCAATGCAATAAAGGAGCTGCTGGGTCATAGTTCCCTGGCGGCAACGCAGGTATATACACATAATAGTTTCGAAAAACTCAAAAAAGTATACAAACAGGCTCATCCGCGAGCCTAAAAAACTAAGGCCTATGAAGATAAACATTTCATCACAGCACGTGAATCCTGAGGCAAGTCTTCAGGAATTTATAACCAAGAAGATGTCCAAGCTGACACATTTTGACGAAGATTTGTCAGAGGCGGAGGTAATTTTAGACCTGGACAAGGGGCGAGTGCCCAATTTCGACAGTAAGATTGTAAAGGTCAAGCTTTTTGGCCGTAATGGTGATTATTTTGCAGAGAAGAAGGCCTCGAGTTTTGAGGAGGCAACTTTGCAAGCAATAGATGCACTAAAGAAGCAGATACAGAAGGCAAAGGAAAAACGGCATTAAAAATTTTTTAAGAAAAAATCAAGATTAAATTTTGCATAATTAAAAAAAGCTTCTATTTTTGCATACCGACTTGAGAGCTCATTCTCAGGTCGGTGTTCTTTGAAAAGCCAGTGTAGCTCAGTTGGTAGAGCAGCTGATTTGTAATCAGCAGGTCAGGGGTTCGAGTCCCTCCACTGGCTCTAATTAGGCCTGTTAGATGGCGAGATGCGGGCGTAGCTCAGTTGGTAGAGCGTCAGCCTTCCAAGCTGAAGGTCGCGGGTTCGAGGCCCGTCGCCCGCTCTTTTTTTATTGAGCCAATGTAGCTCAGTAGGTAGAGCACTACCTTGGTAAGGTAGGGGTCACGGGTTCAAGTCCCGTCATTGGCTCGAAGGAAGACAGGCTTAATCAAGGAAGTTCATTAATAGACACAGTGGGCTAAACTAAATTTTCAAATATTTATAACTATGGCTAAAGAAAAGTTTGTAAGAACAAAACCGCACGTTAATATTGGTACTATAGGACACATCGACCATGGTAAGACTACTTTGACAGCAGCTATTACCAAGGTATTGGCAAAGAAAGGTACAGCTGAATTCGTAGATTTCGACAAGATTGATAATGCTCCAGAAGAGAAGGAGCGTGGTATTACTATTAACACTGCTCACGTTGAGTATGAGACTGACAAGCGTCATTATGCACACATCGACTGCCCAGGACACGCTGACTACATCAAGAACATGGTAACTGGTGCAGCTCAGATGGACGGTGCTATTCTGGTTGTTGCTGCTACCGATGGTCCTATGCCACAGACACGTGAACACGTTCTTTTGGCTCGTCAGGTTAACGTTCCTGCAATGGTTGTTTTTATTAACAAGGTTGACTTGGTAGATGATGAAGAACTTCTTGATTTGGTTGAGATGGAAGTTCGTGATTTGCTCAGCTTCTATGATTACGATGGTGATAACGTACCTGTTATTCGTGGTTCTGCACTTGGTGCTTTGAACGGTGAGCCAGAGTGGGAGGAGAAGGTTATTGAGCTTATGAATGCTGTTGATGAATACATACCAGATCCAGTTCGTGACATTGAGAAACCATTCTTGATGCCAATTGAGGACATTTTCTCAATTACTGGTCGTGGAACAGTTGTTACAGGACGTATAGAGCAAGGTATCGTTCACACTGGCGATGCTGTAGAGATAGTAGGCTTGCGTAAGGATCCAAAGCCAATGAAGTCTGTTGTAACAGGTGTTGAGATGTTCCGTAAGATTTTGGACGAAGGACAAGCAGGTGATAACGTAGGTTTGCTTTTGCGTGGTATTGAAAAGACAGATGTTAAGCGTGGTATGGTAGTCGCTGCTCCTGGCACAATTCATCCACATACCAAATTCAAAGCTCAGGTTTATGTTCTGAAGAAGGAAGAAGGTGGTCGTCATACACCATTCCACAACAATTACCGTCCACAGTTCTATTTGCGTACATTGGACGTAACAGGAACTATTAAGCTTCCTGAAGGTGTTGAGATGGTTATGCCTGGTGATCATGTTGATATGGATGTTGAATTGATATATCCAGTAGCTTTGAACAAGGGTTTGCGTTTTGCAATCCGTGAGGGTGGTCGTACAGTAGGTGCAGGTCAGATTATTGACATTATTGAGTAGTCGCTATATAGGGCTTCCGTTTGAGGGAGCCTCTTTTGAGACACGGGAGTAGCTCAGTTGGTAGAGCAGCGGACTCCAAATCCGCAGGTCGGGTGTTCGAGCCGCCCCTCCCGTGCTATTTTTTTCTAATTTTTGTGCATAAAAAACTAAGAAGGGAACAATGCGTAAGTTTATTGCATATTTGAAGGACGTTTATAATGAAATGGTTCGTAAGGTAACATGGCCTACTTTTGATGAATTGCAAGTACAAGCATTAATAGTTTTGATAGCGACAGTGATTTTGGCTATAGTTATTTTGGTTATAGATGTTACATTCAAGGGCTTGATGAACCTTATTTATAGTTTATTCTAAAATTTTTATTATGAGCGAAGAGAAAAATACAATGCAGGAAGGACTTGAGGAAAATGAGATGAAATGGTATGTATTGCGTGCTATTAGTGGGAAAGAAAAGCGTGTAAAGGATTATATTGAAATAGAGCTGTCGAAAAATCCTGTGTTGCGAGAATATATAGGACGCGTACTTATACCGACAGAAAAAGTAGTTCAGTTTCGTAAGGGGAAAAAGATAGTAAAAGAGAGGAACTTTTTCCCGGGGTATGTATTAGTGGAAGCATCGTTAGTAGGTGAAGTCGAGCATTTTTTACGCAATGTTCCTAATGTAGTTAGTTTTGTGGGTGATGATAAGGGGAAACATCCTGTACCTTTGCGGGATAGTGAAGCGCACAGGATATTGAGCCGTGCAGATCAGCTTCAGGAGGATGGTGAAAAACTGGAGCAGGAGTTTCAGATAGGAGAATCTGTAAAAGTAGTAGATGGACCATTTAACGGTTTTGTTGGTGTCGTTGAAGAAGTGAACAACGAACGTAAGAAATTAAAAGTTGTTGTTAGAATTTTTGAGCGACGTACGCCAATAGAGTTAAAATTTAGTCAGGTAGAAAAAGAATCGTAATCATAAATATTCTAAGAAATGGCAAAGCAAGTTTCTGCAATAATAAAATTGCAAATACCGGGAGGTCAGGCAAATCCTTCGCCTCCAGTAGGTCCGGCTCTGGGAGCTAAGGGCGTAAATATAATGGATTTCTGCAAGCAGTTTAATGCACGTACACAGAAGTATCAGGGTAAGATTGTTCCTGTGGTAATAACTGTATTTGCGGACAAGACTTTCGAGTTTATTACCAAAACACCGCCAGTTGCAGTTCAACTCAAGGAGGCGGCTGGTATTCAGAAGGGTTCTGCTCAACCTAATGCAAATAAGGTAGCAAAGGTTACATGGGAACAAGTGCGCCAGATAGCAGAGGGTAAGATGCAGGATATGAATACCTTTACAGTAGAGTCTGCTATGAGTATGGTAGCAGGTACTGCTCGTAGCATGGGAATAACAGTAGAAGGTGAGCCTCCATTTCCAAATCTAAAAAATAAATAACAAAAATAAGCGATGGGAGCACGATTGACAAAGAAAAGAAAGGCGGTCTTAGATAAGATAGAGAAGGGAAAGCTCTATTCGATCGAGGAAGCTTCAAGTCTGGTTAAAGAATTAGCCTATGAGAACTTCGATTCCTCGATCGACTTAGCCGTAAGGCTGGCAGTGGACCCTCGTAAGGCCGACCAAATGGTGCGCGGTACCATCGTCTTGCCGCACGGTACAGGTAAGGAGAAAAAAGTATTAGTACTGTGTCTTCCTGATCAGGAAGAGCAAGCACGAGCAGCAGGTGCCGATTTTATAGGCCTTGATGAGTATATTGAAAAGATTCAGAAGGGCTGGTTAGATTTTGATGTAGCTATAGCTACCCCACAGGCAATGCCAAAGGTTAGTAAAGTGGCAAGAATTCTGGGCCCACGTCGTCTTATGCCTACTCCTAAGGCAGGTACTGTTACAGACAAGCTTGACCAAGCTGTTAAGGAGTTCAAGGCTGGACGTATTACCTTTAAGGTAGATAAGGCAGGTAATGTACATGTACCGGTAGGACGTAAGTCTTTTGAACCTGAGAAATTGACAGACAATATAAATGAGTTTTTGAATCATTTGATCAGAATAAAACCGGCAGCAGCAAAAGGCAATTATATACGGAGTATTAATCTGTCTTCTACAATGAGCCCAGGTATCCCAATTGATCCAAAATCAATTAAACGTTCTTAATTTTTAAGATTATGACACGCGAACAGAAAAATAAAATAATTGAACAAATAGTCGAGCTACTTGAGCAATATTCAAATGTGTATTTAGTGGACATTTCTGACCTTAATGCAGCAGATACAACATTGCTCAGACGTAAATGTTATTCTCAGAATATCAGGTTGATAGTAGTAAAGAACAAGTTATTGGAAAAGGCCTTTGGAAAGACAGATAAAGATTATAGTGAGCTTGAGCAGGTTTTACGTGGACATACGGCGCTGATGTTATCTGATGTAGCGAATGCCCCGGCACGTCTGATTAAGGATTTCCGCAAGACACATCCAAAGCCATTGCTCAAGGCAGCTTATGTTTATGAATCTGTATATGTTGGCGATGAACAGCTCGATACTTTGGCAGCACTGAAGTCTCGTGAAGAGATGATAGCAGATATCGTTATGTTGCTTCAGTCTCCAATGCAGACAGTTGTTGGCCAATTACAATCAGGTGGGGACATCCTAGCTAGACTTGTTAAAGCACTCTCACAGCGCGAGAGCTAAGCTCTCGGATTTTCTAACACACTAATTTTTATTCAATTTAAACGTTAAACTCAAAAAACACATTTAAAATGGCAGACCTCAAAGCACTAGCAGAACAGCTGGTTAACCTAACAGTAAAAGAAGTACAGGAACTGGCAGATATTCTTAAAGAAGAATACGGAATCGAACCAGCTGCAGCAGCAGTAGCAGTAGCAGCTCCAGCAGGAGCTGAAGGCGGACAAGCTGCTGAAGAAAAGACCGAATTTGATGTAATTCTCAAAGCTCCAGGTGCTCAGAAATTAAAAGTAGTTAAGGAAGTTAAGGAGATGCTGGGAATTGGTCTGAAGGACGCTAAAGCACTCGTTGACGAAGCACCAAAGCCACTTCGTGAAAAGATTTCTAAAGACGAAGCCGAAGCTATCAAGCAAAAACTCGAAGAACTGGGAGCAGAAGTTGAAATCAAATAAGGGAAAAGTGGGTATAGTCCCGAATAAATTTCTGCTTGTCAGCCAATTATTGGTATGACGGTAATTAGGTTTAGTATCCCAGCGGGATACTAAACCTTTTTGTCGTTATACTTTATTTTATTAATAAACTTTAAATTTTGGACAAAAGATGTCTAACGCAAAGATAATTAACTTCTCTAGCCTTAAGCATGGACCTAATTATCCTGATTTTCTCTCTATCCAGCTTGATTCTTTCAAGGAATTTTTTCATCTCCATTCTACAACAGAACAGAGAAAAAAAGAAGGGCTGTATAAGGTTTTTCAGGATAATTTTCCAATAACCGATTCCCGTAATAACTTTGTATTAGAATTTCTAGATTATACTCTAGACCCTCCTAAGTACACAATGGAAGAGTGTTTGGAGCGAGGTCTTACCTATAGTGTTTCTCTCAGAGTACGACTGAAACTGTATTGTACTGACCCCGAGCATGAGGATTTTGAGACAATTATTCAAGATGTGTATCTGGGCGAAATCCCGTATATGACACCACGTGGTTCATTTATCATTAATGGTGCTGAACGTGTGATAGTCTCGCAATTGCACCGCTCTCCAGGGGTATTCTTTGCTCAGAGTATTCATCCCAATGGCACAAAGCTTTATTCGGCACGTATAATTCCTTTCAAAGGCGCATGGATAGAATTCGCTACAGATATTAACAATGTAATGTATGCTTACATTGATCGAAAGAAGAAGTTGCCTGTTACAACTCTTCTTCGTGCTATTGGCTATGAGACTGATAATGATATTCTAAAGATATTTGATATTGCCGAGGAAGTAGAAGTTACTCCTGATAATATAAAAAGCTATCTTGGTAAAAAATTAGCAGCTCGTATAGTAAAGACATGGGTCGAGGATTTTGTAGATGAAGATACAGGTGAGGTTGTATCTCTTGAACGCAATGAAGTACTTATAGAACGTGAAACAATACTCGAGGAAGAGCATTTGCCTTTGATAGAAGAGGCTGGAGTTAAGACTATCCTTATTCATAAGGACGAAAAGAATCAAGCTCTCCATTCGATAATGTATAATACTTTACAAAAAGACCCAACCAATTCGCAAATACAAGCTTTAGTACATATATATAGGCTTTTGCGTAATGCAGAGCCGCCAGATGAGGAAACAGCCCGCGATGTTTTTGACAAACTCTTTTTCTCTGATAAGCGTTATGACCTGGGAGAAGTCGGGCGTTATAAAATAAATCGTAAGCTTGGGCTAAATATTGATTTAGATACACGTGTACTCACTAATGAGGATATTGTGGAGATAATAAAGCACATGATTGAGCTTATTAACAGTAACAAAGAGATTGATGATATTGACCATTTGAGCAATCGTCGTGTGCGTACAGTTGGTGAGCAGCTAGCAAATCAATTTGGCGTTGGGTTGGCACGTTTGGCACGTACGGTGCGTGAGCGTATGAATGTTCGTGATAATGAAGTCTTTACGCCAATTGACCTGATAAATGCGCGTATTCTCTCATCTGTTATAAATTCATTCTTTGGTACGAACCAGCTCTCACAGTTCATGGACCAGACCAACCCGTTGTCAGAGATGACGCACAAACGTCGTACTTCTGCATTAGGTCCTGGTGGTTTGACTCGTGAGAGAGCTGGTTTTGAAGTTCGAGATGTACATTATTCACATTATGGACGTCTTTGTCCTATTGAGACACCAGAAGGTCCAAACATTGGTTTGATTTCGTCTTTGTGTGTATATGCCAAGGTTAATGATCTTGGATTTATCGAGACTCCATATTATGAAGTCAAAAAGGGAAAGGTAAATTTCAAGAGTTGGCGTTATTATAGTGCAGAGGAAGAAGAAGGTAGAGTAATTGCACAAGCTAATGCCGAGATAGACGATGACGGCACTCTGCTGAGTAACCGTATTAAGAGTAGGCATAATGGTGACTTTCCTGTTGTTACGCCTGAGGAAGTAGAGCTAATAGATGTTGCACCAAATCAGATTGCTTCTGTTTCTGCTTCATTGATTCCCTTCCTTGAGCATAACGATGCTAACCGTGCTTTGATGGGCTCGAACATGATGCGTCAGGCTGTGCCTTTGATGGTTACCGATGCTCCAATAGTAGGAACAGGATTGGAACCTAAGGTAGCACGTGATTCACGCTATCAAATCATAGCAGAGGCTGATGGTGTCGTGGAATATGTTGATGCACGAAAGATTGTTGTACGTTATGAACGAAGTGAAGAGCAGCGCCTAATTTCGTTCGATGATGATGTGAAGGAGTATTATTTGCCAAAGTTCCGCAAGACGAACCAGAGTATGTGCTTGAACCTTAAGCCTATTGTACACAAGGGGCAGAAGGTCAAGAAAGGCGATATTCTGACCGAAGGTTTTGCAACTGCACAAGGTGAGCTGGCTCTGGGTAAAAATTTACTTGTAGCTTTCATGCCTTGGAAAGGATATAATTTCGAGGATGCTGTTGTAATTTCTGAGCGTGTTATTCGTGAGGATATTTTCACATCTATTCATATAGACGAACATCAGTTGGAAGTGCGCGAAACAAAACGTGGCCTCGAAGAATTAACCCCTGATATTCCTAATGTTAGTGAGGAAGCCACAAAGAACCTCGACGAAAATGGTATTATTCGTGTTGGTGCTAAGGTACGTCCTGGTGATATTTTGATAGGTAAGATAACACCAAAGGGGGAGTCAGATCTTACACCAGAAGAGAAGTTACTTATTGCGATTTTTGGAGAAAAAGCTGGAAATGTCAAGGATGCTTCTTTGCGCGTAGATCCAGGTGATGGTGGTATTGTCATTGACAAGAAGCTTTTTACACGAGCTAAGAGACGTGTTAGAGCTAGCGATCCAGTGCGCCAGCGTCTTGATCATGAATACGAGACAGAGAAAGAAAAATTACGTGATAAGCTTATCGAAAAATTATTGGCTGTTGCTAAGGGAAAAGTTTCTCAGGGTGTAAAAGATTATTACGATAATGAGTTGATCCCAAAGGGTATTAAGTTTTCAGAAAAAGCTTTTGATGGAGTAAACTTCTTGGAGATTAACCCAAAGAAATGGACTTCGGATAAGAAGAACAATGAGCTGATAGAGAATATATTACATAATTATTATATAAAGTACAAAGAGTTGGAAGCTTCTTATCAGCGTAAGCTGCATAATCTTACAGTTGGTGATGAGTTACCAGTAGGTATCGTGCAATTGGCAAAGGTTTATCTTGCTAAGAAACGCAAGCTCAAGGTCGGCGATAAGATGGCTGGCCGACATGGTAATAAGGGTTGTGTTGCGAAGATTGTTCGTTTAGAAGACATGCCGTTCCTCGAAGACGGTACGCCTGTTGATATTGTGCTTAATCCTCTGGGTGTGCCATCGCGTATGAACTTGGGACAGATATTTGAGACAGTCCTGGGCTGGGCTGGCAAAGAATTGGGACTACGTTTTTACACACCAATATTTGACGGTGCTACACTCGAAGAGATCACAAAATATACGGATAAAGCAGGGCTACCACGCTATGGTAAGACATATCTTTATGATGGTCTGACAGGTGAGCGTTTCCACCAACCGGCTACAGTAGGTGTTATTTATATGCTTAAGTTAGCACACATGGTTGATGACAAGGTGCATGCACGTGCTATAGGACCTTATTCTTTGATTACACAGCAACCATTGGGTGGTAAAGCACAGTTTGGTGGACAGCGTTTTGGTGAGATGGAAGTTTGGGCATTAGAAGCCTTTGGCGCAGCGCATATTTTGCAGGAAATGTTGACAATCAAATCAGATGATGTTGATGGTCGTTCCAAGGCTTATGAAGCTATTGTGAAAGGACGTCCTCTGCCAAAGCCAGGATTGCCGGAGTCATTCAATGTGCTATTGCACGAATTACGTGGTTTGGCTCTTAATGTTCGACTGGAGAAGGACGAAAATTAATTGCTATATAGTCCCATTCGTGGGCATTTTGATATAATCTAATTTATTAACAAAAAACTTTGACTCTATGTTCCAAAAAGTCAAAAAACTAAACGTTCAGGATCCATCTGATTTTAATAAAATAACAATCAGTTTGGCATCTCCTGAAGATATTTTACGCCGTTCTTATGGTGAAGTTACAAGGCCAGAGACTATTAATTATCGTACATACAAGCCAGAACGTGACGGTCTGTTTTGCGAGCGTATCTTCGGTCCTGTTAAGGATTATGAATGCCATTGCGGAAAGTATAAAGGTATTCGATATAAAGGCATTGTTTGCGACCGTTGTGGTGTAGAAGTTACTGAGAAGAAAGTTCGCCGTGAGCGTATGGGGCATATTGAGCTTGTTGTGCCAGTAGTTCATATTTGGTACACAAGATATAGCCCCAATCAGATAGCTTATCTTTTGGGTATTCCCGGCAAAAAACTTGAGTCAATAATATATTATGAGCGATACGTTGTAATACAGCCTGGCATAAAAGAGTCTGATGGCATACATTATATGGATTTTCTGACAGAGCAGGAATATCTTGAGATTATAGAGAGCTTGCCAAAAGGAAATCAGAGTCTGGACGATTCAGATCCGAACAAGTTTATTGCCAAGATGGGCGCTGAAGCAATTTATGATTTGCTTAGCCGTCTTGATCTTGATGAGCTTTATTATGAGCTCAAGGAAAAAGCTGTAAAAGAGACATCCAAGCAGAGAAAGGCTGAGGCTTCTAAGCGTTTGCAGGTAATCAACGCATTTCGTCAGTCTCGCCGTATAAACCGTCCTGAATGGATGGTGCTCAAGGTCGTTCCTGTAATACCTCCAGATCTGCGTCCATTGGTGCCACTGGATGGTGGGCGTTTCGCCACATCGGATTTGAATGACTTATACAGGCGCGTTATTATCCGAAACAACCGTCTCAAGCGTTTGATAGAGATACAGGCACCTGAGGTTATTATGCGCAATGAGAAACGTATGCTTCAGGAGGCTGTTGATGCTTTGTTGGATAATTCACGTCGTACTACAGCTGTTAAGTCTGAGCAGAACCGTCCGCTTAAGTCCCTGTCCGATAATCTGAAAGGTAAACAAGGACGTTTTCGTCAGAACTTGCTCGGTAAGCGTGTTGATTACTCTGCTCGTTCGGTAATTGTCGTGGGACCGGAGCTAAAGATGTATGAATGTGGTTTGCCAAAAGATATTGCAGCAGAGCTTTATAAGCCATTTATTATTCGCCGTTTGATTGAGCGTGGTATTGTCAAGACTGTTAAGTCTGCAAAGCGTATTGTTGACCGTAGAGACCCTGTTATTTGGGAGATTCTCGAAAATATTATGAAAGGTCATCCTGTTTTGCTCAACCGTGCTCCTACACTTCACCGTTTGTCTATACAGGCATTCCAGCCAAAATTGATAGAAGGACGTGCTATTCAGCTGCACCCTCTAGTCTGTACACCTTTTAATGCAGACTTTGATGGAGACCAGATGGCAGTGCATTTGCCTTTGTCTAATATGGCTATTCTGGAAGCACAGTTGTTGATGCTTGCAGCACATAATATTCTGAACCCCGCAAATGGAGCACC
>JALWCU010000103.1 GCA_027015275.1 Bacteroidales bacterium
ACCTTCACTTACCATTCCCATAGCAACACCTGCTGCCAGTTTAAGCAATGGAACTTTTGCGGCTTTCAGTGCCAAAGCTCCCCCGCACACAGTAGCCATTGAAGAGCTTCCGTTACTTTCTGTAATTTCGCTCACAACCCTAACCGTTTCATCAAATTCAGGGTCAATCAACGGTTCAATAGCTCTTTTTGCCAAATTTCCGTGTCCTAACTCTCTTCTGCTCGGCGGTCCTAATCTTTCAGCTTCTCCCACTGCAAATGAAGGGAAATTATAGTGAAGCATAAATCTTTCCAGTTTTTCTTCTTTATCGGTCAAGTTCCCATAAACCTGGGCATCCATATCACCGCCTCTTGTAGCCGTAACAAGCGCCTGAGTCTGCCCTCTTGTAAACAGACAGCTTCCGTGAACTCTTGGAAGCAGGTTTGTCTCAATGCTGATAGGTCTTATTTCATCTACCTTTCTGCCGTCAGCCCTGATTCCTTCATCTAAAATCATTCCTCTTACTATTTCTCTTTTAACTTCTTTTGCGGCTTTTAGGATATATTCATAATTTTCTTCCTCCCCTAAAACTTCCGTTATTTTTCTGGCAAATTCTTTTAAATGATATTCCCTTTCGCTTTTACTAAGCTCTTTTACAATCTCTTTTAATTCATCAATATACTTCTCTTTAATTTCTTTTATATAAGGAGTAATATCAATTTCTTTTCTCTGTTTATAATTAATTTTTTCTTTTGCAAAATCTTTAAGGGCCTGCTCATACAGTTCAGCTCCGATTTTAATATGTTCAGAAGCGGTTTTTAACGCTTCTATAAGTTCGTCTTCTGTTATTTCATTTGTGCTGTATTTTGTAATTGTCTCTTCAATAGGCGCTCCGTCAAGCATAACATCTTCAACAGGTATAATTTCAATTTCTTCTTGACCTTGCGCCGCAAATTCAATCATTAGCAATTCGTCTTTTGTCCCTGTAACAAAAAGATTAAAATCTCCGCTTTCAAGCTCGCTTAATGTCGGATTTACTATAATTTCCCCGTCTATTCTTGTAAGTCTTACCGCATGAACCATTTTTGCAAACGGAAGAGAGCTTAAATACATACTCACAGCACCCGCATTCATAGCCGCAAGCTGTAAATCGCTCTCTTCATCAGCACTTAAAGCGGTTATATTAATTACCGTATTGTATCCGTAATCTTTTGGGAAAAGCGGTCTTAGACTTCTGTCTACGATTCTGGCTGTCAGTGTTTCAAATTCTCCCGGTTTTTGTTCTCTTTTTACAAACCCAGCAGGAATTTTACCAACAGCATAAGCTTTTTCAACATATTGAACCGCCAGCGGAACAAAATCCTCTTCGATAACTTCTTCCGGTGAATATGTAAGGGCTGCAAGCATTACGGTATTGCCTTCTTGCCACCATACACTCCCGTCAGCCTGTCTTGCAACTTTATTTAAAACTA
>JALWCU010000104.1 GCA_027015275.1 Bacteroidales bacterium
TTTTCGTTGGTTTGTTGTGTAGTGTCAACTGCTGAGCCGAACTTCTCGTAGTGTTCTATTTTCCCTATCACACGAAATTCTGTGCGTCTATTGAGTTCATTGCATATTTCCTGCTGGTCTTGCGATGAGAGGCTTTTGATGAATTGTTCGGTTAGTTTTTGTCCTTTTTTCAGAAAAGGATATTCTTTTGCTGTCTGCTGATCAACGACAAAAGGCTGTGATTCGCCATAGCCTTTGGCCACCAGGCGGCTACGTTTTATGCCGTGTTTTATAAGATAATCAACCACAGAATTGGCACGGCCTTGTGAGAGTCTTATATTGTATTGATCGCTACCGCGATAGTCTGTGTGCGCCATTATTTCGACCTTAATACCCGGGTTGAGAGTAAGTATTTCTATAAGTTTATCCAGCGCCACTTTAGATTCTGGACGTAGAGTAGTATCGTTGAAGAAATAGCGTATGTTTGGTATCTGGACAATCTGATTAATCTGATTGAGATAAATAGTTGCTTCCAGAGTTGTATCTTGGTTAATGCCTTTGGTGGAAATGGATGATTTTGCTCTGAGAAAACCTTCTTTTTCCACTATGAAAAAGTAATCAGTATTTTCTCTAAGTCCAATCTTGAAGATACCGTCATAATCTGTTTTTATCATTCTGTGAGAGCCATCGCTTCCTTCGATAGTAACCTGGGCGTATTCGACACCCTCGCGTGTTTTGTCATTAACAATCAGTCCTTTGAGAAGAATTTTTATTGGTCTCTGGAAAAAATGAAACAGATCATCTCCATTGCGCATATAACGATTGGATGCAAGATAGCCCCGATTGTCTGCAATAAAGACCATTCGGTAGTCATTAGCCTGGGAATTAATAGGGTATTTCATGTTAGTAACTTTCCAGTGCCCATTGCTTTTTGTGGCTTTGAATATATCGAATCCGCCCATTGTCAGGTGTCCATTCGAAGAGAAATACAAATTGCCTTGTTTGTCAACGGATGGGAAAATCTCATCTTGTTTTGTGTTGATTTCTGGACCAAGATTAACAGGCTCGCCCCAATCGCCTGATGTAGAATGACGCTGGACCATCCAGATGTCTTTACCACCTTGTCCTTGCGGATTATCTGAGACAAAATACATAGTTAGCTGATCTGGTGAAAGATATGGTTGTCCCACTGAAATAGAACTATCGGCAAAGAGCTTGATTTGTTTATCCACAGTCCATTGCCCGTCTTTGAGCTGTGCAACCCATATCTGGCAACCAATATTTTGGTCTTTCACATCTGGGCAACGGGTAAAATACATTGTTGTGCCGTCTGGTGTGATGTAGCACGAGCCATCGTCAAATGGTGTGTTTATGTCGCCATCTGGGAATTTTGGTGTTGACCATTGTCCACGTTTATCCATCTGGGCAACATAAACATCGGCAAAGCTTGTTCCGGTGTTTGGGTTTATTTTTTTGCCTTTTGACGGGGGACGTGTGCTGGTAAAGTAGATGGTTGTTGTATCGTCGCTCAGTGTTGGAGCAAAGTCATTGTAACGCGAATTGATTTTGGGAACAAAGCTAACAACGAATCGTGTGGGATGATTTAACCATTGCTGTGCAAGCTCACATGATTGTATGCCCAGTTCCCCCGCAGGATCGTCAGGTACCAGATCTTTGTATGAGGCATAGTATTGTTTTGCAACATCATAAGCTCCACGCATTTTATAAGCTTGGGCCAGATAAAGATAAAGCTGTGGCTCCTGAAGTTTATATCTGAGAGCACGACGGAACCAGCTAAGCTGTAAATTAATATATCCCAGTTTGTTAGCAGCAAGTCCTGCTTTGTAGGAGAGCTCAGCTTTTTCTGTACGATTTTTGGCTCTTGTATAAAGTTTTGTATAAAGCTCTAATGCCTTGGTGTATTCGCCTACTTTGTAATATTGGTCAGCTCTTTGTAATCTACGGCTTTGTCCTTGCATTCCAAATGTCAAAGAAAGTAAGATACCTAATATTACAAAAGCCTTTGCTTTTTTCATACCCTGAGAATTATTTGCCAAAAACTACGAAAAAATACTTTTCTAAACAAAAACAAAAATTATGCTATTATTTGACCAGCACCATTTCATGGATAAGGCGGTGGGCGCCTGCATATTTGTCGATAATGAACAGAGCATACCGTATGTCTAAGGAAATATTACGGCAGCGGCTGGGTAAGTATTTTAGATCGCTCATAGTGGTCTCCCATGTACGGTCAAAGTTAATCCCAATGAGCTGGCCTTCGGCATTGAGAACAGGCGACCCAGAGTTGCCGCCAGTAGTGTGGTTATTGGCAATGAAGCAGACATGCATTGTGCCGTCAGAGTCAGCGTAAGGTCCATAGTCTTTTTTCTCGTATAGCTCTTTCAGACGCTTTGGGACTCTGTAATCGTAAATATCAGGGTCGTCTTTTTCTATTACGCCCTTGAGTGTTGTGAAATAATTATATTGTACGGCATCACGCGGGCTATATCCGCTTATTGTGCCGTATGATATGCGAAGCGTAAAATTGGCATCAGGGTAAAAATGTTTGTTCTTCTCAAAGAGCATCTGAGCTTGCATGTACAGTCGGTTGAGACTGTCGAGCTTGAGCTGGTAAAATGATAATTTGGGATATATACGATTTATGTAGATAGATGAAAATTCGTTGTTTAGCCGCAATAAGATATCACCCTCCAGGTCGTGTGAATATTTAGGATAATCTCGCATAGAGAGTTTTTTCATGATTTTAGCCAGTCCAGAGGTGTTTAGGAATATTGAGCTTGTGAACAAATAAAATGAGCTGCCTGTGCGCAAAAAGTTTTGTGCTTGAGCGAGACATTTGGGCAGGTTGTTGCTCTTGTTAATGACGAGAATCAATGATGCAGGGATAAACTGCTTACCCAGGTCATGATAATAGAAATCGAACATACGATCTGTGATTGTTTTTTCTATATAGAGGCGGTGGTGCTCAAGGAAAGAGTTTACTGTTTTTGTTAATCTGTTTTTCAGGGTATTGAATGCTTTTTCACTCTTAGCAGTGTCCATTTTTTTTAAGATTTTGGTCAGTCGGCTAGCATAACGGAAGATGTTTGTGGTGTAAACTGCTTCGTAGAAATAAATGTTTGCTCTGGCCACAGTATCCATTTGTTTGTAAATCTGGTTATAAGCGCTGAGTAAGCCATTGTATTTTTGCCCTTGTGGGGACTGTTGTGTCCATTTGATGAATCTCTGTTCAAAGTCTCGTTTTTCTTTGAGTACCGCGAGGGTTCTTAGACCTTTTGTTTCGCCTTTCCATTTTTTCCAGCCATTAGCAATGCGGGATACTTGTTTTGCATACATCAATCGTATAGCAGGGCTTTGATTGAGTGCAGGCATTAGTACGTCGAGTTTAGCCTGGCGTATTTTAATACGTGTTGGGTCCACAAGGTTCAGTATGTAATTTATGCCGTAAGATGGGATATATTCCTGAGTATAGCCAGGATAGCCCATGACCATTGTAAAATCGCCTTTTTTATAGCCTTTGAGTGATATTTTTAGGAATTCTTTGGGTCTATATGGAATATTGTTTGGTGAATAATTAGCCGGCTCATTATATCGATTGGCATAAATACGGAAAAGAGAAAAATCGCCAGTGTGTCGAGGCCACATCCAGTTATCTGTTTCGCCGCCAAATTTACCAATAGCCGAGGGCGGAGCACCGACCAGGCGCACGTCTTTGAATGTTTGGGTAACTATCATAATATACTGATTGCCATAGAAGAATGGACGTATCTGCACATCATATTTATAATTCCAGTGCCTTGCCACTGAGTCGATTATTCTTTTACTGGTAGCATCAATAATTTGTTGTCTTTGTTCTTCTGTAATGTTCTGAGGTAGAGAAGGTAATATTTTGTTAGTTACGTCTTCCATATAGATGAGAAACGTAGCCGTAAGTCCTGGGTTGGGTAGTTCGTCAGACATTTTAGCAGCCCAGAAGCCATTGGTCAGATAATCGTGCGCTACTGTGCTGTGGTTGACAATAAAGCTATATCCGCAATGATGGTTCGTTATAACGAGTCCCATGGGTGAAATGAGTTCTGCTGTACATCCACCGCCAAAGATTATGACAGCATCTTTGAGCGATGAGTGGTTAACGCTGTAGATTTGTTCGGGCGTGAGTTTGAGTCCCAGAGCTTGCATTTTGCCAAACACGTAATTTTTTAGGAATAGAGGTACCCACAGACCTTCGTCGGCAAAAGAGATAGACCATAGCAGGCTGCTTAGTATGATTAAGAGGAGTTTTCTCATTTATCGTTTTTTTGCTGTTTGATTTTATCAATCAATTGTTTGTTCCTTTGATAATTCATTTTAATCAGAAAGGCAGGCTCGTCGTTAAGCGCGCCAAATCTGGATACAACGACGAAAGAGCCGGGAAATTTTAGTTCCATGAAATTAACAAAGCGCTGGATAGTCGTTATTATTCCTGCATTTTTGTTAGTTGGTATTTTCCTCAGTCGTGCCAGGATAAGGTAATCAATATGACGGGTGATGAAGAATTTCATTAATGTGTCAGGATAAACCGCATAGTCGCTTTTGTTTTTTATGACTATTTGTTGGTTAAGCTCTTGAATATTAGTGTAATAAATTAATTTATTCTTTTGTGCAATTTTTTGCATCTGCTCTGTATCAGTGCTATCTGGTGTGAAAAGTGCAAAGATTTTTTTGACAGAATAGTCGTTTATAAATGCTCTCAGATATGTAAAATATGGATAAAGTATATAATATTTACTCAGTTGATTTGAAGTTTGTGGGACTTCCACTGCGAAAAATTTTCGGTGTTCTATTGCTGTTTCCATATTTAGACGGACTAAAACCGAGTCAATATTGGCATCAGGGAATTTGTATATTCCTGTGAATTCTCGCCCATTTGTGTTGATAAAAGCAATCCCAGGTTTGCGACATGCGATATGGATGCTATCGGGCAAGTGTTCTGCTGCATATTGTACAGCTTGAAGATAATGTTTCCAGTCGGGTGTGAGACCAGCAAATTTATTTCCAGCCAGAATACTCTGTTTCAGTGGTTTATATTCTTTGTAATATTTTATTGTGCGTCCAAAGCTCAGGACAATGATAAGAAGCAAGAAAATGTGGGCTAAGATGTATGATTTTTTGTTTTTCAGGTGTTCGTATATTGCTGAAGACAAGAGAATTACAATTATTGGAACATAAATGAGAATTAACCTCTCCTGGTTCCAGAAAGTCTGCTGTGTGATAAAGGTTACAGCCACTGCAATACCGATGTAAAGGATGGGAAGTAAGAGCTCACGTTTTTTCTTCCACAGTATAAAGAGTGTATAGAAAAATGCTATGTACACGATAATTGTAAGCAATGCGCTGCCACGGTTTGGTGGCGTAAATCCGAGGATGTTAATCAGATGATATGACAGATATTGTTTTGAATTAATAAGGAAACGGTTTATAAAACCGCTAAATGTCTCATGCCCGAGGTGTGGATTGTAAGGATTTTTCATAAAGATAGCATTAAACTGGCCTTCGAAGCCAGCTTTGTGTATGTGCCACACGCTAACTTTATAGAGGTTGTAAGGTAGGTAAAAGACCAGCATAGCGATTATGCTAAGGCCAGCTTCTCTCCAGCGTTTGTCCAGAAGAAAGAACAGAACAACAGTGATTATGCCAGCCCATCCAATATTTCTTGTTATTGATAGAAGAAACATAGCCAGGCCGAGCCACAGCCACGCCGTAATAGTCTTCTTGAATGGAACATTTTGTTGAATTTTATCATAAAGAGCAAAGAATGCCCAGAGCATTCCTGCTTGAATAGCCATATAAAGCGGTTCACTATATGTCAAGCTCGAGTATATTAGCAGGAATACATTTACAGAGGCAAAAAGCAATGAAAGTATCAAGAGCGAAGAACGCACACGCCTGCGGAAAGCATAGTACAGAAAAACTAATTGTAATGCGTCGAGAATTATGTTAATAGTCTTAAGCAGAGTTAAATTAATACCACCGAAAATCTTTATGAATAAAGCAACAAAGATTGGATAAAAAGAGCCATGCCACGTGGGGAAGGTCTTACCCTGCAAAAAATTTTTGGCAGCCATAATATAGGCCGAGTCGTCCTCGCCCAAGCTTATTTTTAATTGAAACAGCATTACAGCCCAGAACAAAAAAATAATTACTGTCGAAATGAACAGGGCTTGCTCATTGTTCTGAAAAAAGCTTTCCAGATTGTAATTCTTCTTAGCTTTGGCTTTTTTCTTTTTTGTGGACATAGCTATTTATTTTTAGAAAATATCCTCTATATGGACATTTCTGTAATTGTCGAGCATTAGTACAGTGGCCAGCATAAGAGTGAAGCTCATGGTAGCTGAACCGCCATAGCTAAAAAATGGCAATGGGATACCAATAACAGGCAATAGCCCTAATGTAGAACCAATGTTTATGCCATAGTGGAAAAATAAAATGCCAACTACGGAGTATGCATAAACCTGCGAGAAAACAGATTGCTGCTTTTCTGCAATGTTGATTATGATTACAAAAAGTAATGTAAAGAGTGTGAATAGAACCAAATTCCCTATAAATCCCAGCTCCTCGGCAACTGTACAGAAAATATAATCCGTGTCTTTGGCTGGGACATATTTAAGCTTGTTGTGTGTACCTTTCAGGTATCCGCGTCCTTTTATGCCGCCAGCGCTTATGGATAGCTGGGCTTGTACGATATTATATCCAACGCCTTGTTCGGCGCTGCTAATATTTTCCAGACTCTTGGGATGTATAAAATATTCAATTCTCTGTTTCTGATGTGGTTGAAGTGTAGAGTATAGCTTGGGCGAAATTACTACTATAGCAAAGAGCATACTACCCAGGCCAAAGATGAGCAAATAAGTGAGAATATTGGTTGTTTTGGCATAAATAATTATGAGAAATATTATTGTACCAAGTATCAGACCAATTGGTATTGCCAGATAAACAGGGAATATCACTCCTCCAAGGACATTAAAAAAATGTACTGCAATGGGTGTGATCACAAGGCTCAGAAGAATCTGCTTTTTGAATTTTTGTTCTACTGTGAGCATGCTAATGATGTAAATAATGCCCAAAATCAGGTGTACTACAATAGAAGCCGGATAACGCAGAGACACGAAAAAGAACACACCATACAGTATTACGTAAATTGCTGTGTACGAATTTATTAAACCGAAACGGTAAGCTGGGATAAGAAACGACAAAAAGACTAGAGCAGTGCCCATGTCGCCTTGTAATATAATTGCACCCATAGCTAATACTACAGGTATAAAGGCCAGAATCATTGTACCCAAGTTTGTAACAGAATCTTTTTTCAGTGCTACAATTCTAGCAAAATACAATGCAGTAGCGTATTTGAGAAATTCTGAAGGTTGGATACTGAAACCAGCTATCCTGATCCAGCTTTTTGCACCATGTACAGCAAATCCAAATACTGCGACGCCCAGAGTGAGTACCAAAAATACCAGGTAAAGTATTGGTGTGTCACTAAACAAGTCAAAGGGTTTGACCAGGAAGATTAATAGAACACCAAGTGTAATAGAAATGATAACCCATGCAAGTTGCTTGTAAAACCTGGATTCGAAGATACTACCTGGTGTTTCGGCAGAGTTGGCAGAATAGAGAGCCATGAGTCCGAATATTACTATAGCCAGATAGACAAGAATTAGAGCTATGTTAATTTTTGTATCTTGCTTTTTTAGCATGTTCGCGTTTAATTATTTTTTGAAAAATGTTTTTGTTTTTAAGTCTAATGTCGTACAGATAAGGTGTACGAATTGTGTCAAATAAATATTTTTGGATGAGCAATGAGGCAATAGGTGCCGCGGTTTGTGAGCCTGGTCCGCCCTGTTCGATGTACACTGCGACTGCTATTTGTGGGTTGTCTTTCGGAGCAAATGCCACAAAAATTGAGTTATCGTCTTCGCCTAAGGGTTTAGGGTTTTGTGCTGTACCTGTTTTACCGCAGGCAATTAGTCCTGGTATATGAGAAAAGGCTGCTGTGCCACCTGGCATAAAGACAAGCGACATTGCGTGTATTACCTTTGTGAAGTTTGATGTATCTATGCTAACGTAATGTTTCTCAAAGTGTAATACGCTATCTCCGATTCGTTTCCCCAGATGTGGTGTGATGTAATAGCCACGATTGGCAATGATGGTTACCATATTTGCCAGTTGCAACGGCGTTACACCGATTTTCCCTTGGCCAATAGCCATGTGTACTACGTCTGGGAATCCCCAGTTCTTTTTACGCAAAGAAATGGTCAATGTCATTGTATCTGGCAAGCTACCGGGTTGCTCTGAAGGTATGTCAATGCCGAGGCGATGTCCAAAGCCCATTTGATAAACGTATTTATACCAATGTTCATAAGATATGTGTTGGTTTGCATACTTAGGATTTTGAATTAACAGCCGATAAACATTTGCATAGTAATTATTGCATGAAGTCTGTATTGAATAATAGAAATCTACTACAGGCTTGTGATGATGGCATCTTATATTTATTCCGTGATAATGGAAGCCGCCATGGCATATAAAGATTGTTTTTGTGTTAATGACGTTTTCCTGGAGAGCGATCAGAGCTTGTGTGAGCTTGAATGTTGAGCCTGGTGGATTTTGGTCAGATTGGATAGCGCGGTCGAAAAGCGGTACAAAAAGCGTGTCTCTTACCAGTTTGACGAAATTTTTACTCAGGTTCCTGCCAGTGAGAAGATTGGGATCATAATATGGACTACTAACAAATGCCAGAATTTCGCCGGTTTTTGGTTCAATAGCTACTATAGCGCCAGGCTTGTCTTTGAGTAGCCATTCAGCATATTTTTGCAATTTCAGATCCAGCGTTGTAATAAGGTTTTTACCGGCCACGGGCAAGGTATCATGCTTACCATTGAGATAAGGACCGACGACATAGCCATTTGAAGTAACCCACAGACGTGTAACACCTTTTTTGCCACGTAGATATTTCTCATAGCTTTCCTCGAGACCACGGCGGCCAATGTAGTCATTTAGGCTGTAATAATGGTCTCTTTTTATATCAGCTGAATCTACTAGTCCGACATAGCCCAGTGCATGTGCTGCACTGTGCGCAGGGTAAGTGCGGATAGCACGTTTGATGAAGTATAGACCTGGATATTTGTACAGGACTTCTTGAAGAAAAGCAGCACGATGTGCAGGGATATATTTGTCAATTAGACGAGGTTTGTATAGTACGCTATGAGTTCTTAGTGCTCGAAGAAGGCGTTTTTGTATCTGTGCTGAATCTACACCCAGTAGGTTTATAATATTCACAATGTCCTGCTCGTTCATATATTTCTTAATGTTTGCAGGTATGGCATAAAGCTCATATTCGTATTTGTTACCTGCCAGTATGTTCCCAAAACGGTCAAAGATAAGTCCACGGTCTGGGTAAAGACGAATTATACGAATGTTTTGGCTAAGTATTTTTGCCAAGGCAATTTCACTTTTTGGTGGCAATTCATCCATCAGTGCTTTACCTGCAAAGATAATCGAGACTAATAGTATGAACGCCAGAATAGCTAATTGCCTGATGTAGTCGTTAACATTCCTCATACATTTAATGGCCTGTTTTTGAAGAAATAATGAAGAATAACAATAAACGTAACAGTTAGCAGTGTGTTTATGATTGTCTGCCCAATTATGGACAGGATGCCTACAAGGCTAAAATTATTCAATAAATAATAAAAGAAATGATGTATGAACGTAAAAATCAAGGCATATTTCAAGAACCAACCCATACCATAATTTATGTAGCTTGGCAACATACCTTGATTGTATCCAAGCTGTGGTGCAACCCATTGTAAAATAGCACGTCTCATATAGACTACCAGTAATAACGAAGCTGTCTGCAAGGCAAGGCTACCATCAATAAAATCCATTATTAAGCCAACGAGTAGAGCCAGACCTAATAAGGTGTAATTGTCCGTCTCCTGCGGCAAAAGCATAAAGAAAAGTAAATAAGCATAAGGCACAAAATACCATGAACCAATCCTAATAATGATATTGTTGAAGACAAAGTATTGTAATAGTAGAAACACAGCCAAATAAATAAAATATTTCCGAAAATAGTTTTTCATTCTCCTATCATTGTTTTAGCTTTAATAAGCAGTGAATCAAGCTCTTTCTGTGATTTGTTGTGGATAATAAAAACATTTGATAGACGGGATAGATCCTCGGCTAGTTTAACTCTAATAGTATAAGTATTACTATGTCTGCTGCGTGCAACGTTTTTTATGGTACCTACTACCAAGCCTTTTGGGAAGATATTAGAAAAGCCACTTGTAACTATTGTGTCTCCAACTTTTACTTTGACATACACAGGGATATTCTCAAGATACATAATTCTATGATTGTTACCTTTCCATACAAGAGTTCCTATTGTGTTGCTTGGGGCATGCCTAACACTTAATTCTACAAGATGATTGACTATTGACAGTGCTGCACTATAGTGTGGGCTAACTTTAATCACGATTCCTACAACATTACCTTTGGCAGATATGACACCACTTTGTTTTTTGATATTTTCGTCGGCTCCAGCAGAGAGAAGCAATAAGTTGTTTTTGCGGTTGAGTGTATTTTTCAGTACATGGGCATAGGCGACGTCAAAGTTGAGTTTATAATTTGCACCTTTGCAGTTTAATAGCTTATTTAATAAGTTCTTGTTTGTACTGAGCAAGGTTTGATTTTCTTGGTTAAGACTTAGATAATTTTTTACGCTATAAGAGAAAGAATAAACTCCACCTGTCATAGAGCTAAGTGTATTAAACATAAAGACCGACTTTTTTTTGTCGGCCTCTATGGATAAGATGATAGCTGAAAGCTCTAAGATTAAGAATAATATGAAGTCAAACCGCAATCTGGACAGTTTCATCGTCTAATCATGTTCTTTTGATTAAAAAAGGATATTGTCTATAATTCTTCAGAGCCACAGCCGTACCACGAGCTACAGCATGCAATGGGTCTTTGGCTATTTTTACAGGAATCTTTGTTTTTGCTTCGAGTCTTTTATCCAGTCCTCTTAGCAGAGCACCGCCCCCTGTGAGCCAGATACCATTTTCGAAAATATCACTGTATAGTTCAGGCGGCGTTGATTCCAGGACATTGAGAATAGCGCCTTCTATTTTAGACAAAGATTTGTCTAGAGCTTGTGCAATTTCTTTGTAAGAGACAGCTATTTCTACTGGCAAGGCTGTCATTTGATGTGGACCACGCACGATAAAATCAGCTGGCGGATCATCCAGCTCTGGGACAGCTGCACCCACGCGTATTTTAATTTCTTCGGCTGTACGCTCAAAGATGTGGATATTGTGTTGACGTCTCATATACAGCTGAATATCCTCGGTGAATTCATCACCAGCAATTGTAATTGATTTGTTTGCCACAATACCTCCCAGAGACATAACAGCAATTTCAGATGTACCGCCTCCAATATCAACTACCATGTTTCCTTTTGGTGCAAGGATATCCAGACCAATACCCAGGGCAGCAGCCATTGGCTCAAGTATTAGGTAAACCTCCCTTGCACCAGCTTGCTCAGCAGATTGCATAACAGCGTGCCGTTCTACTTCTGTACTTCCCGAAGGGACACCGATTACCATTCGCATTGTGGGATTGAAAAAACTTTTGGGGCGAGCTTTGGCAATCATTGCCCGAATCATTGTCTCAGCAGCTTCAAAATCAGCAATTACACCATTACGCAGCGGTCTGAGTGTGTGAATATACTCGTGTGTCTTCCCGTGCATCCTTTGCGCTTCTTTGCCCACAGCTACCATTTCTTTGGTGCGCGTATCGATAGCAATGATAGACGGTTCGTCAACAATTATCTGATCATCAATTATTATTATCGTATTAGCAGTACCCAGGTCTATAGCTACCTCCAATGGTTTGAATAAGTTTCCGAACATAACCTTCCCCTTTTTTTAATGTTTAAAATGACGGATGCCAGTGAAAATCATGGCTATATTGTGTTTATTACAATAATCAATAGAATCCTGATCACGTACTGATCCACCTGGCTGTATAATGGCGTTGATGCCCTCTCTGTGCGCTATCTCTACCGAGTCAGCAAACGGGAAAAATGCATCAGATGCCATGACCGCTCCTTCCAATTCCAGTCCGAATCTATGAGCCTTGGCAATAGCCTGACGCAAGGCATCGACACGTGATGGCTGCCCCATGCCGCTACCTACTAATTGTTTGTTCTTTACCAATACAATAGCATTGGATTTTAGATGTTTTACGATTTTATTTGCAAACAGCAGGTCTTCGATTTCTTGGGGGCTTGGTGTTTTTTGCGTAACTACTTTTAGGTCTTCCTGTGTCTCGGTTTTCAAGTCTTTCTGTTGGTAGAGATAACCATTTATTGCAGAGCGAATAACTAACTTATTTTCAGTCTTTTTTTTCTGTATAAGAATGCGGCGGTTTTTCTTTTGTTTGAGTACTGTTAGGGCATCTTGTGCATAGTCAGGTGCGATTATTATCTCGAAGAATAGTTTATTTATTTTTTCGGCAGTGGCTTTATCTATTTCTCTATTTGTTATTATGATGCTACCAAAGGCAGACTCAGGGTCACCTGCTAAGGCTTTATCCCAAGCTTTACTCAAATCTGCATCACTAGCTAAACCACAAGGATTTGTATGCTTTATTATTGCTATGGTTGGCTCGTCAAACTCTGCTATGAGATTAATAGCAGAATCAGTGTCGAGTAAATTATTGTATGACAGCTGTTTGCCATGAAGCTGTGTAAATATTTCGTCTAAATCTCCAAAGAAACGTGCTTTCTGGTGTGGGTTCTCACCATAACGAAGCTCATAACCTTTTTGCTCACTGATTTTTAGGGACAAGAATGGATCTGGGCTGAGGTATTCATAAATTTTTGTGTCATAATGTGATGAGACCATAAATGCCTCGACAGCAAATTTTTTTCTTTGCTCTAAAGTGGTGTAACCTTGTTGAGCTTTTAAAATGCTAACCAGCTCTTCATATTGTTCTTTATGGCTTATTACTAAGGTCCTATCATAGTTTTTGGCAGCAGCTCGTATAAGAGCTATTCCGCCAATGTCGATTTTTTCAATGATTTGTTCGTGCGTTGCACCTTGTTTAACGGTTTGCTCGAATGGATACAGATCAACAATTACAAGGTCAATGGAATCTATGTCGTACTTTTGAGCCTCTTTCTGGTCAGTGTCTCTCATTAAGATTCCACCGAAAATAATAGGATGCAAGGTCTTGACCCTACCGCCAAAAATAGAAGGGTAGCCTGTAAGTTTTTCAACAGGTATAACGTTTATGCTTAAGTCTTGTATGTATTTTTGAGTTCCACCAGTGGAAATAATTTTTATGTCGAGCTCTTTCAAAAGGCTTACAATCTCTTCAAGTCCTTGTTTCTCAAAGACTGAGATTAATGCTCTGCTAATTTTTCTTTTGTCCATTGTACTATTTGGTATTGACTTATCGCAAAGTTATTTACAATTTTTTATGTTTAAAAGAAAGTGTTTGAATTTTTTAAAATTAGTTTATATGAATGTCTTATAATATCAATTATGAATTTTGTCTGCTGGGTATGGATTGCGTTAGTATGCAGTGATATAGTAGATAAAATATTATATTTTTTCAGCAATAATAAACGTTTGATTTATGGCCATTTAAAATTGCAATGATCCTTGCAAATCAGGATGATTTGTACAAAAAAAGAGGCTGCCCTCAAAGGGCAGCCTCTTTAGAGTGCTGAATAAAAAAATGAATTATAGTGTCTCAGAGTAGTCTCCATTAGCTGGTGTCAGCTTACCAGTGAGAATATTAATTATATCAATCAAAGCCCAAATGGCTGCTGCTAACATAGCTAGCGATCCCAGAATTGCCAGAGGTGGAACGATGAAACCTAAAATTATAGTTAATAAAAATCCGCCGCCTCCTAGCAAGAGTTGGAACATACCCTTTTTCTTATAACCCAAGTAGAAGCTATGTACACCAAATTCTCCTAAGAAGAGCGCCAGCAGCAAAGCGACCAATTGGCTTTTACCAGTATCTGTTTTGTGCAATGGACTAGTAATGTGAAATGTAGGAGCGGCCTGAATCTGAACCTGCTTTGCCTTTGGCATAGGATTTCCCGACGGTTCAATAGCAAAGGCATTAACAACAAATAACATAAAGAC
>JALWCU010000105.1 GCA_027015275.1 Bacteroidales bacterium
GATCTGTTAAAACTCCACGCTCCCAGCCTTCGTTGTTGGGATCGAGTTCATAATTAAACAGATCATCATAAGAAGGATTATAGATGATTTCATGATCACCTGTAATTCCGTAAATTGATAAATCAACTTTAGCCATAGAAATTAGTTTTATTGTTTAGAAAAGTATTTTATGACTCTAAAGTAGCAAAAAATATGTTCTTAAAATATGTTTTATAGCATAGGTGGGTTATTTTGTCCTTATATCAGGATTATACTTACGTTCACGGATTTGCAAAACATAAGGAAGTGCCTCGATATCAGAAATTAATGAAGGTTTGGATTTTTTGTCTGCCTTGCCCTGGATTATTATAAATACACGTAGTGTTTTACCTCGACCTTGGCGCACAAGTATTCTTTTTAGTGGCTGGCTGAAATTACTAAGTATTTTCTTCAGGTCTTGCTGTATTTGTTCGTTGCTTTCTACCTTGGTAGAGTCTACAATTAATAGCAATACGGTGTGTTCTCGTGCTAATTCGTTTATATCCAATTTTTTATGTGGCTTGACCCATGCAGCTGAGAAGACTCGTTCGGGATTGGTCTGACGGATTTTTCCCAGTTCTGGACATGTGGCTTTGTGGACAGTCTTCGAACGTGGCGATAGATATACTTGTATTTTATCTCCGGGCTGTGGGTTGCAGCATTTTGCCCTGGATACAAAGAGTATTTTGGCGCTATTATTCTCAAAGATAGCCACCAAGACCTTATCGCTTTGTTCGGTGCTGGTGAGAATTTTTTTCTGTGTTTGTACAAAGGTCCTTTGTTCTTTTAGTTCGATATTTTGAATCACTGTCTTTAGCCTGGTAAGGTCGATTTTCCCAAGTGCTATGTCATTGTAAAAGAGATAAGTTTCGCTATATCCCAGCTCTTTAATAAGCTTAGGTATAATGGGATGTGTGAGACTGTATCCCCAACGCAAGAGTTTTCGCTCGAGCATTTCCTTTGCAGCGCTGATATTAGGCTCTAATTTCTGAAGTTTGAGATAGGATTTAATTTTTTTCTTAGCATGTGTTGTCTTGACTATTTCGAGCCATTGGTCAGTAGGTTTCTGCGTTGATGAAGTCAGAATTCTCACAACCCACCCATTTTGAAGTTCCTCTTTGTATGAGATAACACGGTGATTATTTAAGTTATTAATATCTGCCACCCTGGCACCTGTGCATTTCTCGCCAATACGACTGTGAATAGCATAAGCAAAATCAAGTACTGTAGCGCCTTTGGGCAGGTTTATCAGATGCATCTCAGGTGTAAAAACATAAATCTCATTGAAGTTTTTGTTGATATTCTCAGACTTTTCCTGCTCTGTCAGTTCACGCAAAACCCGGAAAACCTCATCGCGGTTAATTTTGTTAGAGCCTTGTTCTTTGTACATCCAGTGCGCTGCATCGCCTTTCTCAGCCACTTGATCCATCCTACTGGTGCGTATTTGTATTTCCACAGGAATATTTCCCGGTGCCAGTACTGTTATGTGAAGCGATTGATAACCATTTGGTTTGGGGTTAGAAATATAGTTTTTGAATTTGATTTGTTCATAATGTTGACGTATAAGTCCATAAGTTTCCCAGCATATACGATATTCCTCTTCGAGAATATCCTGTGGTACATATCTTGGGAAAGCGCTTAATCCATCCTTGATCTCATAAGGAACATCAAAGATTATTCTCAAGGCAAAGATGTCCTTTATAGATTCCAGGTCTTCACCTTTTTTAAGGATTTTCTTGTAGATAGAAGCTGTAGATTTGATACGACCTTTGATGCGATATTTGTATTTGGTTTTCAGCCCTTGCTGAAGCAGCCGATTAATGTCGTTTTTAAATTTATCTAAGTTAAATTCTGTGTTGTAATTAAAAGTCTTTTGCTTTTTTATTTTCTCAACATAATTTTTTATCTCATTATACTTTTCTGGCAGAGTGTATTTAAAAAGCAAATCATCATAGGCAGATTTAAGCCTGTAAAAACCAAGCCTGTGTGCTATTGGCGAAAAAATAAATTCTACATGCTTGCGGACCCTATCCTTGAGCTGTGCTGGCAGAGCAGGATATTCGCGCAAAAGCAAGAGATAATAAGCATTTATGATAAAAATAGAATTAAAATCGCGGATAAGCGTGAAAATAAACTTTTTGATATTATCCAAAGCCTTGTTTCTGAATTTGTTATCTACTGGCAATTCCAGAATCTTTTTTAGATGTTCATGATAGGTATTAAACAAAAAATCTTTTATCTTTAGACTGTCAGAAACCATTATTAGTACATTTTCTGCAAAAAGGTCTTGTAGATTGTTTAGAGAAATCTTGCGATTACTAACTATTGAATAAAATACAAGACCTGCCTCTATTAGGTCAATGTCTGCATTTAGTTCATTTTTAAGTATTTGCGCTAATAAGAGTGCACGTTCGTCATGAGCTACGATGAATTTCTGAGATAGTCGTTCTAATATATTATTGTATAAAACACGTTCGTTAACCATGAAAAAATATCTTATTTTTGGGCTTTCAGGTAAGGAAATTTATACTTTTTATCTATTATTTTCAAACAAAGATAAATCATAAAACACTTTTTGTAAATATTATTGATAATGAAGCCTTTGGCAGAAAGAATGCGTCCACATACTCTTGATGATTATGTTGGTCAGGAACACCTGGTCGGACAAGAAGGGATTATCCGTCGTATGGTGGAGACTGGCAATGTCCAATCAATGATCCTCTGGGGACCCCCGGGCGTCGGAAAAACAACATTAGCTCGTCTCATTGCCAGCCTTACAGACCGACCTTTTTATACGCTAAGTGCAGTAGAAGCCGGAGTCAAGCAGGTGAGAGAAATCATTGAACAAGCTAAGAAGACAACACTATGGCAGCAACAAACCCCCATACTTTTTATCGATGAGATACACCGGTTCAGCAAATCACAGCAGGATGCATTGCTCAAAGCAGTCGAAGAAGGTGTTATTATTTTGTTTGGTGCTACTACCGAAAACCCTTCGTTTGAAGTAATACCACCGCTACTATCACGCGCACAGGTATATGTGCTCGAACCGTTGGGCAAGAAAGAGCTGGAAAAAATCCTTGAGCGAGCCCTGGCGCAGGACGAAGTTTTGAAACAAAGGAAAATACAAGTAGAGCAGAGTGATGAGCTTTTTTTGCAAAGCGGCGGTGATGCACGTAAATTACTGAATATCATCGAGATGATAGTAGAGCTTAGTAGTCAAGATCCTATAATAATTAACAATGAATCTGTCAGAAAGGTTTTGCTTAATCGAACACTCAGGTATGACAAAAAAGGTGATTGGCACTATGACATTATTTCTGCATTTATAAAATCTATCCGTGGTAGCGATCCTGATGCAGCAATTTATTGGTTGGCACGCATGTTAGAGTCTGGAGAAGATATACGCTTCATAGCTCGACGACTTATAATTTCGGCTGCCGAAGATATTGGACTTGCTAATCCCAATGCCCTGTTGCTTGCGCAAGCCACTTTTGACGCTGTCGATAAGGTAGGTATGCCAGAAGCTCGTATTATTCTTGCCGAGACAACCATTTATCTTGCCACTTCCCCCAAGAGTAACACTGCCTACAAAGCTATAAACAAAGCCATTGAGACGGTTCGGCAGACAGGCGAATTGGCAGTGCCGCTTCATTTGCGCAACGCCCCAACAAAACTAATGAAAGAGCTCGGTTATGGCGGTCAATACAAATATCCCCATGATTTTCCAGGGCATTTCACGCAGCAGCAATATTTACCCGATGAGCTGCAAAACTTACAGTTTTACACGCCAGCGCAGAATCAGCAGGAAAATAAGATACTCGATCGTCTGGTCCATTGGTGGAAAAAACGCTGGAACAAAAATTCTTGACAATGCTTTTTGACAAAGACAAATTCTTTGATAAATATAACTTGTTGGTCATTCTCGGTCCAACTGCCAGTGGGAAGACATCACTGGCTGTGCAGCTGGCAAATATGCTTGATGGCGAGATACTTAGTGCAGATTCCCGTCAAATTTACCGTGGCATGGACCTGGGCACTGGTAAAGATCTGGAAGATTATGTCATAGAAGGCAAAAAAATTCCATATCATTTAATAGACATTCTTCCGGCCGGCGAGAAATACAATGTTTTTGAATACCAACGTGATTTTTTCAATTCTTATCACAAAATTATTAGCCGTGGAAAATTTCCCATAATGTGCGGTGGTACAGGGCTTTATCTGGATGCTATTGTGCGTAATTACAATTTACTGGAAGTGCCAGCAAATCCCGAGTTACGGCAGCAGCTGGAACAAAAATCAATGGACGAGCTTACACAGATGCTTAAATCCTTGAAAAAGCTGCACAACAAGACAGATATTGATACGAAAAAAAGAGCCATTCGTGCCATTGAAATAGAAATGTATTACCGCAACAACCCATTGAGCCGTACAGATTATCCG
>JALWCU010000106.1 GCA_027015275.1 Bacteroidales bacterium
GTGCTGATCAATCCCGCCATGACGATGGTGCAGCCGTTCGAGCGGCTTCTGGGGCTGCAGCGCAATTACTATGACGGCAGCCGGTTCGAATGGACGCAGGCACATTATGACATGCTGAAGAAGTACCGGGCCCAGCTGGAGGATGCGCAGTGGGCGGGACTTGTCCTTTTGCTGCTGCAAGAAGGCGATGAGGTGCTAGATCACCGGGTGACGCTTGACATCTTCCGGTCGTTGCCGAAAGATGCAATCATCGCCGAACCGGGCGGCAATCACGCTTTTGTGAATATTGAAAAGCATATGGAGAAGATCGACGCTTTTTTAGGGGTGTGAAACAGCTGAAGCTTACTTCTGGTCGCACACGCCCCAGTCATCGGTATGATTGTAGTCTGGCTCCTCGTAGGGGATAGTGTCGAGGACGGCGGGGTTGATTTCGGCGCCTTTGAAATCATAGTCTTTTTCGCCGTAGAATTTCTGCTCTTTGGCGTAGAGCTTCTCTTTTTCCATCTCTCTTTTCACCGCATCGTTGAAATGTTTTTTCAAGTCGGCGGCTTTTTTCGTTTCACTGCCGAAGGCGGGAAGAAGCAGGGCGGTTATGAGAGATATAACAATAAATTTTGTCTGCATTTTCAGTCCTTGGAAATTATACTACAGGTGCACTGCTGATTTGTTATACATTTCACTCCAAGATGCTATCAATCAGCCCTAAGACTTGACTCATTGTATCTTTGTCCGCTTTTTCGACAAATTTTATCTTTCTTGCATTGTAATCTATCGATTTCATCTGCTCAGTCATTATAAAGCCACTGATGTTTTTACCACTATATTCAATATGAAACGGAAAATCTTTTTTTGTGCTTGTAATAGGGCAGGCGAAAGCAAGCCCAAGGTATTTGTTGAAAGTTTTGTTGCTGACAATCAAAGCAGGTCTTCTTCCCTTCTGCTCATGACCGCTTTGCGGGTCAAAGGTCAGTATTACTATATCACCTTGTTCAGGGATATACTTTACCATTCTTCCAATCCGATTTTACTATCAAGCTCTTCATACGGTTTGTATTCAGGCGGTATTTGTTGGACCAACTCTTTGATGTTATATTTTTTTCTTGATTGTCTGATCGGTTCCAGGATGATTTTATGATTTTGAATGAAAATTTTCATTTTATCTCCCGCCGATAAATTCAACTCTTTCATAATATCTTTTGGAAATCTTAATCCTTGAGAGTTTCCCCATTTTGAAATTGTAGCTGTCATGCCGTATTCCTTAATAGCTCTTTGTATATCCAAAGTATATCAAGTGTCTTGTCGATTGTCAACATCCGCGCTGAGCCACACCTGATGATTTGTTAATTGCCTGTAAATGTTTATACTGACCCCCAGCCCGACTGCACAGTGTATAATACAGAGAACACAGGAGCAGCAAGATGGCAGA
>JALWCU010000107.1 GCA_027015275.1 Bacteroidales bacterium
GTCGTTTACAGACCGGATTTCCGGCTCAAGCGTCATGGAAAGGACCGTCTCCGTATCGAATCCGGTGGCCCGGGCGAAAGCGGCGAGTCTTTCCGGAGCGAGGTGCCGGTCGAAGTCGACGGTCCACGCCCTCCACTCCCCCCATATCGAACCCGCGAGACCGATCGGGTCCGTCCCGTTGGCGAAAGAGGCGCGGATGATCCACGACGAAAGCAGTTCGTCCGGAAGGGGGCGGGGCCTGACGGGGATCAGAGCGGGATCTCCACGGGGCGTCCCTTCTGGGTCGGCCTGACCCAGCGGAACTTTCCGATGATCTCGGTCGAGATCTCCTCTTCCCCGGTCCTGATCGCCTCCTCGGCGCACTGCATCAGAAGCTTGTGGAGATTGCCGAGATTGCCGTCGCTGATCGAGTAAAGGAGCTTCGCCTTCTCCCTGGAATAGAGTCCGGAGGGTTTTTGCAGGGGCAGGATCTTCTCGAAGCCCTTGAGCAGGCCCAGGAACTCCCGGTCCAGCTTCCAGGCCGGGAGTCTGGCGACCTCGAAACGGCTGGCGTGTTGCGGGTCGGTACCGAGGACCTGGAGAGCCGTTTCCGTCCCCACGCCCACGATGGGCACCATCAGTTCGTTGCCGAGGTTCTTGATCAGGTTCATCATCGTCCGCTGTCTCACCGGCGTCGTCTCCAGAAGGTTGTGCATCTCGTCGATGACGATCATGCCCACGTCGCATTCCCGCATCAGGTAGAAAGCCTGGTGGCGGAGTTTGGCCAGCGTGTCGTTCGGCCTGAACGAGGTCCAGAACTGTTCGAGGATCGCGATATAGAAACTCTTTTCGTCCGAGGTGTGGGGCGCCACCATATATAGCACCGGCATACGGACCCTCGACATCCCCGTTTCGTCCTCGAATGTGATCTGGGGGTGGGCGTCGACAAATTTCCTCACGGCGGTCGTCTTGCCGATGTTCGACTCCCCCACGACCAGGAGGTTGGGCATCCTGGGCCGTTTGGGATATTCGAGATGGCGGTCCATCAGCGCCACGAGGTTTTTCAGGCGCGGGTAGATGATGGTGCGGGGCCGGTAGAGGTATTCGATCCGCTTTTCCGGCGGCAGCGTCGCGTATTTTTTTGTCTCTTCGTCAAGGTGCGGGAACCCTTCCATGCCGTATCCTTTCTACTCCACGTCGAAATCGGGAATGTCGTCCCAGATGTCCGCCTCTTCCCCGTAGGGGAAACCTTCCGGTCCCGTTCCGCCGGAAACGTCCTTCTCCCCTTCCGGAGCTGCGGCATCCAGCCGTTCAAGATGCCTGTCGCCCACCTTCTTCCTCTCGACCGCGCGTCTGGCCCGTTTCGTCTTTTTCCTCGCCTCCATCGCCTTCTCGTGAAGCTCCTCGTGAGCCGCGAGGATCGCGCGTTCGTCGACGACC
>JALWCU010000108.1 GCA_027015275.1 Bacteroidales bacterium
GAAAGAAATACAAGAACAGATTTTGAGGGTTGCCAAAAGGGTTGGTGGTAAGGATTTCGCTTCAAGGCTCGTAGCATTGATCTGGTCCGAAATTAAACCCATCTTTATCCCGCAAACGTATTACAAGACTTTAATGAGAATTTACGAGGATAAAATTCCAAGAAAGGATCTGGCAATTTTCACCGCAGCTTTGGTAGCTGACGTTGACTACCTCATTTCAGAAAATAGGGAACTCCTCAAAAAATCTGCAGAAGTTCAAGATATTTTTGATTGTCTAACTTCAGAGGAATTTATAGATAAGATTAATTTATAATACTGATTTTTTAAACTCTGTTCAAAAAGTATTCCGCAATTCTCGGCGTTACGTAAGCTTCTACGAACGCCGCTATTATAATCAAAATTATCGAGATTAATGCAAGCGTTAGGTATTCCTTTATGTCCTCTTTGGTTAAGATTTGCTCCTTTTTGCCAGCTAAATACCTAACGATTTCGTAGGGAATTTTAAAGCCAGCTGTTCCTGCGATGATTATTGCAGGAATTTCGAATATACAGTGGGGAAGTGTTAGCATCAGAATCTCTGAAAAACTGAGACCAAATTTTAACGCTCCAGCTATGGTGTACCCTATGTTATATCCATTGTACACTAAATTTTGAAGTGTAGATGTTCCAAAGGTTATAGAACCCAGAAGTAATAAAAAGCAAACTTTTAAATTTTGAATAAGAATACTATATGTTGTTAAAGTTATTATATTATTATTAAACATTAAGAAAGATTTAGATTCAAAATTTAAGGTAGGATTTGTAGAATATCCCACCCCAAAAGCCAAAGAAAATATAATCATAGAAACGGCCAAGATTATCTTCAAATGTTCTTGCATTGGTCTTACTTTTTTTCTAATTTTTTTCCTAAGTAATATCCTACTAAAAAACCGCTTATGGCGTAGGTGAGGATTAGTGCTGTTATAAATCCCCAGATATTTTCAGTAATCCACTTTCCCAAACTTGGAACCACCTTTCCCGTAAGTATGACAAAAACTCCTATCACTAAGTAAACTATAATAATCTCAATTAGCCATTTATAAACGACAGCCAATTCTTCTGGTGATCTTTTCCTCAGCGTCATATCACACTATCAATAAGATAATTAAATTTAAATAAATTAAACAGCTAATCCCACACCAAAAGCCATAGAGCCCGCTGCGAATGCAAAAGCGTATGCTCCCGCATATTCTGCAAGCTTTAAGCCAAGCCATATAGCAGATGCTCCACCCAACAGCAATCCAGCAGAAGTTTCTCCAGCATCTGAGTACTTACTTCCCAAGTAAGCTGCGACTATAAGCGCTGCATCTTGTTCACAAACTACTGTAGGCACCACAGCCAATCCGACCATAGCCAAGCACATAGCGATGGCGAGAC
>JALWCU010000109.1 GCA_027015275.1 Bacteroidales bacterium
TGCGTGATGTGATAGAATCGGCAATTCTTTACTCTCTACAATTTGATTTGCTCGTCCCACCTTATGATTCGGTCAAAGTAGCCACAGTCGAGCAGATGTTAGAGGCAAGGAAAATAGGTGTACCCACAGGCAAGAGAGTTGGATTTTCGTTCCGCACTGATGATATTGATATAGTTGATGCAGATGATAAGATTTATTATACGGGTGGCTAAAAGAACTCATATTCATGTTTGAGAATGAGCAAGAATAATACAGGCAGCCCCAAGAGCGAGAGCACAGAATTTATTGGCACTGTTATCGAAAAGGCGTGAGATATGAAGTCTGCCCAGACTACCACGCTGGCGCCGATTATTATGCTTGGCCAAATAAGCTTATTGTGGCGTTGACTCTGACTAATCCAGCGAGCAATGTGTGGGGAAATAACTCCCACAAAGGCTATTGGACCATAGCTGGATGTCAGGAAGGCTATTATTACACCGATTACGATTATCAGTAATGTCCTTTGCTTTTTTACATCAATGCCAATGCTCAGAGCATAATCTTGTCCCAAATAAAAACCGTCCAGAACCAGTGCCTTTTTTGATATGACTGCAATGCTTAAAGTAGTGATTATCATATTAAAAAAAACGATTTTATAATTACTCATGTCCACCGAAGCCATTGTCCAAACAACGAAATTTTTGACAGCATAGGATGGTGAAAAATATTGTAACACACTGATCAGAGCACTAAAAATTCCAGCCAGAAGAATTCCGGCAATAATCACAGATACCATGGAATAACGCCGTGCCAGAATCATCAGTATTAAAATGACTAACAAGGCACAGACAAGGGCAAATAAAAACATCCCCATAAAAGACAGCGCACCATAGCCAGCGCCCAGAGCCATCAAGGCAATAGCAACGCCAAGGGCAGCCCCAGAGCTGATTCCCAGTACATAAGGACCTGCCAAAGGATTGTGAAAAATCGTCTGCAAGACCAACCCTGCTAAGGCCAATCCTATGCCGGCACACAGGGAATTAAGTAATCGTGGAATACGGAAAACATAAATCAATTGCCTTGCATCGTCTATGTCTCCTGCCTGCATTAAATGCCAAACGTTTCCCCACATAATTTCCAGCAACATGCCCAGCAGCAATATTATGATCAAAAGCTTCCTCATGCTTTGACTTTGATTTGCTACAAAAATCTATTAATTTTGAGAAAAATAAAATTACATGACACATGGAACAAGGAAAAAATGATAACAAACTGAATATCGAATTACCTGAGGACGTTGCCGAAGGTATATATTCTAATTTGGCAGTGATAGCACATTCACATGCAGAATTCGTCGTTGATTTTATCAAAATCCTGCCTGGCGTCCCCAAAGGCAAGGTTAAGGCACGTATAATTCTCACACCTGAGCATGCAAAACGACTGCTCAAGGCTTTGAGCGAGAACATCCAGCGTTACGAGGAGCAGTTCGGTAAAATTAAAGATGTCGCGCCCCAGGGCCCAGGCATACCAATCAACTTTGGTGGCCCAGCCCAGGCATAATGTCATTTCTTTGCACTGAGAATTTTTATTTCGACGCGCCTGTTGCGGGCGCGTCCTTGTGCTGTTTTGTTACTGGCTATTGGTTTGAGCGGCCCATAGCCTTTGGTAGTCAGCCGTTCAGGCGATATTCCTTTGTTAATCAGATAATTATACACTGCCTTTGCTCGTTGCTCTGACAATTTCATGTTATACTCGAGAGTGCCCAGAGTATCTGTATGTCCTGAGATTTCTATCTTTATGTCTGGGTGTTGTTTAAGGAAATTTACCAAGCGATTTAGCTCTGGGTATGATTCGGGTTTTAGAGTAGCTTTGTTGTAGTCAAAGAAAATGTTTCTCAGCTCTGTTTTGCTTTCCTTTTTGATGCTTGTCATGACTACTGTGTCATTGACTTCTTGGTATTTGTTTTCTGTTACCAGGTTAAAGTTCTGAGATTGAAACATATATCCCTCTTTTCGTATGACCATTGCGTAATTTTTCCCAGCCGGTAAACTAACCATATACTCACCAGTAGCGCTATTGGTTTTTACCCTGTAAATAACTTTACCTGTTTCATTATCAATAATTTCTACAACTGCTTCTATTGGCTTCCCTGATTTATCCAGTACTTTCCCTTTTACAAGTGTAATTTTTACCGGCGGCTCAAAGGATGTCTCTTCCTGAGGCTTGGCCAGGGCTGCTATAAGTTTTTCTTCTCCCGAGAGATAAGGTGCTGCTGTGAAGAAATGCACCTGGTAAATATCAGTAAAGCCTTTTGTGTCTTCCCTCACTGCTGAGATGTATCCAATTTTAGCATTTCCTGATAGTACGAAATAAATATCATCGTCCGGAGTATTGAGTGGGTACCCAAGGTTCACAGGGTCAGACCACGTGCCATCGGGTTGTCTTACTGTCTTAAATACATCATAGCCTCCCATAGAATTGTGCCCCTTTGAACTGAAATAAAGAGTACGTCCATCAGGATGTAGGAACAGTCCGTCCTCGTCATAAGGTGTGTTGACATTGTCAGGTAATTTCACGGGTTTTGACCAATGGCCAGTGCTATCTTTGACACTATAATAAATATCGCCGTTACTGGTCAGTGGATCAGCGGTTTTGCCACGAACAAAATATATTGTATTTCCGTCATTGCTCAAGGCTGCTGAGCTTTCTACTGCACTGGAATTTATGGGTTTTGGAAATTTCTGCGGTTTAGACCAGGTCTTGCCGTTCAAATGACTCCAATAAAGATCTTCATCGCGGTAAATAATAATTGTCTGACCGTCATAGCTCAGTCCTACCACTGCATCATGTGTTGGAGTATTGAGTGGATAGCCAACGCTCTTGGCTGCTTCCCAATGCCCGTTTTTTAGCACACTGTAATAAATATCTTCATAATATTGACCATCAGCGTCCTTTAGTTGATATTCATTAGGTCGGCGGGATGTAAAGTAAATCTTTTCGCCATCTGCTGTGATAACAGGTCCATAATCGTCGTAAGGTGAGTTTATGTTGGACATATTGACCAGCCCTATTGGCAGCGTATCTTGAATAAGCTTCTCGCCACTTTTGCATTCTGTTATATGTTTGTCTGTTAAGAATTTGTAATATTTGTCTTTTGCATAAAGTCGGCTTTGTTTGAATTTTTGGTAATAATTTATTGCCTGGGAAAATTTGTAATTAAATTGTAGAGCCTGGGCATAGAAGTACAGTAAATCAGGTGTATAAGTACTATTAGAGTCCACTACTTTTTGCAGATATGGCAGCGCACGTCCTTTGAAAAGACTTTTTAGATAACAAATACCCATTTTGTAATTAAGTGCCATGTTCCTGGGATTGTATGGATAGGCTTTTTCATAATATTTCAATGCTTCCAGATAACCGCCTTTTGTTTTTTGTTCAAAATAAAAATCCCCATATCGAAGATTTTTCTTTATTTTGGACTTGGTAGAGCCAGAAAGCTTTTTTACTGCATTTTTGATAAACTGTCCACGGTCGATTTTGACATTTGTTTGGGCAGAAATATTAAATGCTATAGCCAGAGTCAATAATAGAAAAGAAAGTTTTTTCATTGCAAATTTAGTTTTAGTTGAAACCCACACTTTTAAAGCAAAAAATATAAAAAATGTCATACCTGAACAAACAAAAATTTTTTTTCATAGGAATAGCAGGGGCTGGAATGAGTGCCATTGCACAGTTTCTCTCTTTTAAAGGCAAAGATGTCATGGGCTCAGACCGTCTTTTCGTGCAAGAGCCACAGCATCCTGTTATTAAACAGCTCAAAAAGGCTGGCATAGAGCTATTCCCCCAGGGCAAGGCTAAAATTCCTGATGACGCACTGGTAGTTGTTTCTACAGCTATTGAAAAAACTGTACCCGAGCTTGTCCAGGCCAGGGAAAAAGGGCTGACAATTATTCACCGCACCGATTTGCTTAAGGATATTACGGACCAGTATAAGACAATAGCAGTGGCTGGCACGGCTGGCAAGTCCACTACTACAGCAATGATTTTTCATATTTTGCAGCAAGCAGGCTTTGACCCGTCTCTTATAACCGGTGCACCATTGATTAGTTTGCAGTCTAAGGGCATTGTGGGTAATGCTTGGCATGGACAGGGATCGTGGCTCGTCATTGAAGCGGACGAATCAGATGGCACTCTGGTCAAATATAGCCCTGAGATTGGTTTGATACTTAATATTGATCTGGACCACAAAGAGTTGGACGAATTGATGAAAATTTTTTCACTTTTTGCCCGCAATTCCAAGACATTGATTGTTAATCGTTCCAATCCGAATGCAGCCAGCTTGACAAGAGACGGGCAATACGATTTTTGTACTGGTGGTCAATGTCCTTTTAACATGACTGATATTGCAATGACCTGGGC
>JALWCU010000110.1 GCA_027015275.1 Bacteroidales bacterium
TGAGATTGTCTTTGAGTTTATCAAAAAAAGTCTCTACAATTGCTCGTGATACTTGTAATTCCATAACTTTTGATTTAAAAATTTCTCTACTAAAGTAAAAAAAAGACTTCAAAGTCCTAATTGTTAGAATTTTTTTTCAGCAGGTTTAGAATGGTTTTATTACAATAATTTATTAACCAATTATTTACTTAATATATGTTCTACATGCTGGAAAAAATCTTTGTTCTCAGCCAGAATCTCTGGAAATGAGTCCACCACAGCATCAGTGTTTATCATTCCCAGTGTGAGCTCGTCTTTGGGCTCTGGATATTTGTTGTTGACAAAGTAAACCAGGTCGAAATTCATTTTTTCAAGCTCTGTCCTAATCCTATCGGCTTCCAGGTGTGAGAGCTGGTCAGTGTTGCGCACAATTAGATAAACTGACGAATTGAGAATGTTTTGCAAGTATGAATAAAATTTTTGTAGATTTTCCAAGCGCTTCATGACCTTGTCGGTCTCTATTTCTCTGACACCCAGCTTAATGCGAGAAATGATTTCCTTTTTTTCAATAATTTTCTTTCTCAGGTTAATCAAAGCCTCGACCCAGCGCATATTGCGTCTTATTGTGCGAAAAAAATCAAGTGCTACTGCTGTGGGCGGCATGTCAAAAATGTAAAAATCCAAATCAGTATTGCGGATAATGTCATCAAAGGCTAATACCATTCCTAAGTTATCTGCATCTGGCGCTTGCTCGAAAATGTCAAAATAATCCAGCATGTTGTAAGCAGTCAGATATGAGTATGATGACTTAAATCCTTGCTTGATTTGCTTTAAATACTCTCTTTTCCAGTGCTCAAAATCTACTTCCTTTGCCACAAGGTTTTGTAATTTCTTTTTATTGTTAATAACATCTCTACCCAGGACGTCTGCCAGGTTGTGAGCTGGATCAAAGGAAAAAACTCCCACCTTTTGCCTGCTGGATAAGTACAAGGAAACCAGAGTACTAACAGTTGTTTTGCCCACACCGCCTTTGCCTGTCAAAAAAACAATCTTTCGGTCCATAACCACAGTTTTTTAATCAATACTGAAAATTGAGAACAACTCGCCTATTGGGTCAAGCGAATTTTCTAAGCGATTGAACAAAAGCTGTAATTCATCATCCAAATAAGGCAGAAGTTCCCCAGTAATATGCAGTGGTGGCATTGGAAGTCCCAAGACCACGCCAAAATTAACCAGAGCAAAAATATGCTCCAGCTCCATAAGTTCCCTTTCGTGCATCTCTGTCAGCTCTTCTTTGTTCCATTTGTCTAAGGCCGAAAAGAACTGTTTTATCTTATGCCATAGTGCCATCTTGGGATAATTTAAACAATTTCAAGTCTGTATTCATCTTTCTATCAGAAGGATAACTAAAGTACAAGGCATAAATAGCCATAAAGGTAACAAAATATCTGACCCACAGATTTATAGAGAACAAAAAGGCTACAGGTGCCAGAGCAAATGCCAGACTCGAGCTAATGATTGTCAGGCGCTCGAACAGCATAAAATCCTTGAATGTAGCGACCTGCCCCTTTCGATGATAAGCCGAAAATGCTAAAATACGCATCCACACAGGCAAGACCATGGCAAACAGGGCTGACACAACAGCCAGCCCCACCTGAAACCATAGCCCGCTGATCTTATAAGGATATCCAAGCTTACTTTGCAGCTGCCAAAGAATGAGTATAACCGCCAGAATAAGCGAATTCAGACTGATATATAACAGATTAAGCTGCTTTTTCATCTTTCGATACCTGGAAAAATTTAACTGTACCTTCGAACACAATAAAAATAACAAGCAAAATTATAATCAAGTTGACGATATAAAGCAAAGCATTGTGCGATTTTATGTAATTTATCTCGTTCATAATGCTTGCCCAGAAAGTAACCACAATCATAAAAATAGCTGGGATACCGGCTATAATCCACTTCCAGCCGCCTTTGATACGCAGATAAACTGTTATAACGGTGAGCGCCAGCGCTGCAAGCGTCTGATTAACAGCTCCAAACATTGGCCATAGAGTCAGAGCACCTTTACCGTCTGCTCCTGTTGAGAATGCCAAAAGCCCAGCAGTAATTACAGCGAAACTCGTTGCCAGGTGCTTATTCTCAAAAGCATATACCTTGAGAGAGCTAAAAATCTCAGTCGTAATATAACGCTGGATACGTGTAGCAGTATCCAATGTTGTACCAGCAAAAGAAGCTACAAACACACCCATCAAGACCAGAGCGTAATTCTTTGGGATACCTGCTGTCTCCATCATATTTGCGGCACCAGTAACGAAAGCTGTTAGCTTAGAGCCAAGACCCTTTGCAGCAGCCCAGCTCGAATAATGCGCTGTCCAAGCCTGCACTCCTGTAAGCAGATGACCATCTTTCATATATCCCAGGCCTATACCAGCGGAGACAGCAATAATGACCAATGTAGCCAGGGCTCCTTCTGTCAACATTGCTCCATAGCCCACAAAAACCGCATCCGTTTCTTTAGCAAGCTGTTTGGCTGTAGTACCCGAAGACACAAGGCTATGAAAGCCAGAAATAGCTCCACAGGCAATCGTAATAAATAGGAATGGCACCATAGGTGGTGCTTGTGCAGGGTGTGCATTGACCATGGGGGCTACAATCTGCATACCTTTCAAAGACGCAACAATAACACCAATGACCATTAAAGTCATGGCTATTAATAGCTGATAAGCATTAATATAATCCCTTGGCTGCAAGAGCGCAGTTACTGGCAATACCGAAGCAATATAAGCGTATATCAACAAAATTATTGTCCACACACCAGTGGATGGAATTCCCAGAACCGTAGGCATCTTAAACGGCGCTACAACACCCAAATAAATTGATAGATACAACAATACAACTGCCACAATAGTAGAAACAGTAACATTAGCACCACGTTTAATAGCAATGCCAAGACCTACTGCAATGACTATCTGCAACCATACAGGCCAGACAGAATTAGGGAAAATATTAAAAATCAGAGCAATAACAAGTCCAAAAATCGCTATCACAATCCATATTTCCAGGAATACGATTATGAAAAATGCAAATTTCGTACGTGTTGAAATATACTTTGCCGTGTACTCTGAAATAGACTTTCCCTTATTACGCAGTGAGATAACAAGCGAGCCAAAATCCTGTACAGCTCCCATAATAATGCTACCAATAAAGACCCATATCAAAGCAGGTAACCACCCCCAGATAATAGCTATGGCAGGCCCGACAATAGGTCCTGTCCCAGCAATGGAAGCAAAATGATGCCCAAAAATAATTTCCTTTCTCGTTGGCACATAATCCACACCATCTTCAAATTCCTTTGAAGGAACTGGATTACTATCCGATAGCGCAAAGAGCTTGGCCAGGAAATGACCATAAAATTTATAAACAAGTAAATAACCAACAAAAACACCTATAAGAATCAACAATGTCTCCATCTCACTATGTTTTGACAATTGGCTTAATACACACGAAATTTAGTTTTTTATATTTTGATGACAAAATTTTCTTATTTTTAATAAAAATCACTTGATGCTATGAAAAAACATAGATGGGCAATTGTCATTAGCTTTATAATCATATCGCTGATATTATTCTTTTATGGTTATGACAAGATAGTACAAACCGTTAAACCATTGACAACCAAAGATATATTTGCATTACAGCTTAGCTTTTCCAGAGCCAGATTTGTACAAATAATACAAAGCTGGAGGGAGCGTCAAGTACTTGACAATTTTCTCGGCCATTTCAAATATGACTTTATGTATCTCTCAGGCTATACCTTACTGCTAATCTGTTTGTTTGTTTTGCTTGGGTACCTGACAAAAAACGGAAAAATTAAACTGTGGGCATTTATGCCCTTAGCAGCTGGCATTATGGATTCTACAGAAAACGTTCTTGAAATATGGATAATCAAGACTCATTCATTCATTTCCCCCGCAATTTTTTTGCAGTCTCTTGCTGCCCTTACAAAATTCCTTTTGATAGCTTTCAGTATCGTTTTAATTGTCTGGATATCAATTAAGTATTGGCAGAGCAAATTCAAAGGAAAATTACATACAAACACATAGCAAAGCGAGCTTTAAATTAGAGAAATAATGGTGGGTAAATAGTGCGCGTGGGAGGATTTGAACCTCCGACTTCTACCCTGTCAAGGTAGCACTCTAGACCCCTGAGTTACACGCGCACATTGATCAGTGTGCAAAAATAAAAAAATACTTGTGAATTTTGCAAAACTTTGTTTTAGGATTTAGCTTCCTTGATAATAGCGTCAATGTCAATGTTGTAATCGTTTATCTTCTTTTTCAGTGTATTAAGGGCTACTCCCAAGGCACGTGCTGTGCGGCTCTTGTTGCCCTTGAATATTCGTAGGACCTTTTCAATATGCAATTTTTCTATATCGTCAAGAGAATATGAGCTTGGCTGCTTCTCAAGATTAATATAGTCAGGCAACAGATCAACACAAGCAGTGTCTCCTTCTGCAAAAATGTATAAATTATCAAATATTGTCTGAAGTTCGATGAAATTAGCAGGGAAGTTGTAACTGATAAGAAAGTCCATTAGCTCACGGCACAAGTTCAGAGGGCTACGTTTGTGATAAGACTTTGCCTTACGTTCATTCACTATCTTAATTATAGTCTGACGTTCATCCACTGGTAAGTCTGCTAGCCCAGGCAAATGTAATGACAGCCCAACACGGTAATAAAGTTCGGGCATTATTGTACCCTTGTCCAAAGCGTTTTTCATGCGCTCATTAATGCCAAAAATGAAACGTACATTAACCTTCTTATCTCGTCCAATAATAGGATGTACAAAGCCGTCATCCATGAAACGATAAATTATATTCTGTAACCTGTAGCTGAGCTGATCGAAATTTTCCAGATAAAGTGTCCCACCATGTGAATCTACCAGAAGGCCTTTGGAATCTGATATAGCTCCGGGGAAAGCACCTTTCTTGAAGCCTAACAGTCGATATTCAATCTCCTGCTCTGGATAGGCAGCACAGTCCAAAGTATTAAAAGGTCGCTTTTCTCTGACTGATGACTGATGAATATACTTAGCAAGAGTTAATTTGCCAATGCCACGTGGACCTGTCAAAAATATATGAGCATCAACAGACTGGGCAATTTTAAATGCCTTGTCATAAATTCTTTGAATGCTAGGTGTGAGAATTAAGTCCTGGGTATAATCACGTCCTGTAATATGCTGACGTACTAAAACCTCAAGCGGAATATCAGATGTTTCAAAATCAAGAATATATAGATCAGGACGTTTGCGGGATATACTCTCTTCCTGCTTTATAATCTGGAGCAATCTGGTATTCAAATTTAGGGTATAATGGGCCATGAACCATGCTATTTTCATTATGGCCGAACCAGTACTAAATAAAATATCTATCTGATAGTCTTTAAGTTCCATAAGTACTTGCTCAGAGACATGTTTAACTTGCTTTAAGTTCCAATGAACGCCTTCTACAGCTTGCGGTTTTAGTATTATGAAAATGTTGTTAAATTTTTCGTCAATTGTCTTTTTGAATTGCAGTCCCTTTTCTACATTATCTTCTGTTACCAATAAAACGTGAAAATCATACTCGTAATAGTGTTTGTAAAAGTTAATTGTTGGACCAGTGAGATTGACACTCCCATCTGGATTAAAATCTTTTTCCACACCTAACCATGAAACTAATACCTTTCCCATATTATTAAATTTTTAAGCTTGTTAAAAGTACTTCTTAAATCTCAAATATATTCAAAATCTTCATAAAAAAAAATTAAATGAAAACTTTATTCTAAACTGCACGCTTGGCATGATTTTTTTTGATGTTTTTAAATTTTTATAATTTTATCTTTTAATTCAGATTTCGGTATGAAAATTATAGAGGACAATTTAAGCAGAAATATAATACCCCTTTTTGTTTTCGGCACCTTAATGAGTCACCAGCGTTTTTATTTTTATTTGAAAGGTGCAAAGTTCATAGGCCGTTATTATACACAAGGACAACTAATGAAAGCACCCAATGGCAGTGTATATATTGACAAAGATTACAAAGCAGCTGCAACTTTGGGTGAGCTTTATCAAGTTAATTATCACAGCCTTCAAAGCATAAATCATCTGGAAGTCCTTTCGGGAGAATTTCCTGTAGGATATGAGCTTGGCCTTACTAGAGCCTGGCCTTATAATAAAGAGAAAAAAATAGATTTCTCCAGCCAGGATAGCATATACGTTTTTTATTATAGGCGCAAGAACAAGGCTGTTAAAATTGTTACTGGTGATTATAACGATGATTTTGACACATTAGAAGAACTGAAAAATTTTCTTATTTCGAATGAGCAAGTTTCATCCGAGGGTATAATAAAACACATGTTAATTAAAATGTCAATTTGGGATTACGAATAAAATCATGGGCAAAAAATCACACATAATCAAGAGACGTCTGTTTAATATTCTTTTCTGGTCAGTTGTCTCGGCAGCATTTATTGGGCCAGGGACGGTAACTACTGTCACAAAGGCTGGAGCTTATTATCATTATGACCTGATGTGGACTGTTATTTTCTCTATTTTTGCTGCACTTCTTCTGCAAGAAGCCAGTGCCAGGATAACCATTTATTCAGGCATGAATCTGGGACAGGCCATATCAAAATATTTTGAAGGCAAAAAAAGCCGTCTCATCGTGCTAATACTGATAGTGGCTGCTATTATCTTGGGTAGTGCCGCTTATGAGACCGGCAACATAATAGGCTCAGTGGAAGGTCTGCATTTCGTTTTTCAGAAAGTGCCCAAAAGTTACTTTGTCCTTGGCATAGGTCTATTCGCCTTTCTCTCTTTTTCTATGCGCTCTGTCAGACTGATAGCGCAGTTTATGGGAGCCTTTGTGATACTAATGGGAATTGCATTCTTTACTACAGCATTTTTTGTCAAGCCTGATGTAAATGCCATGCTTAAAGGCATCTTCATTCCCACTATTCCTAATGTTTCTGGCGCTGGGCTATTAATATTGGGTATCATTGGTACAACAGTAGTTCCTTATGATATTTTCCTGGGCTCTGGAATAATTGACAAATCGCAGACAATGAATGACGCACGATTTGGGCTATCTGTAGCAATTATCCTTGGCGGCATAATCACTATGGCTATTATGACAGTAGGAAGTGCGATTACTGAAGGCTGGTCTCAGACAGCTATTAATAACATGGATTTTTCCTTTGATTTGATAAAAAATATTTTGTATCTGAATTCATTTATTGGTGATTTTGCTGTGTATATCTTTGGGTTTGGTATGTTTGCCGCCGGATTTACTTCGGCTATAACTGCGCCTTTGGCATCGGCTATAACTGCCAGAAGTGTGTTTGGCTACGACAGCAAGCGATGGGCGCCCAAGTCCCTGTATTATTATTTGATAACAGGTGGCATTCTCGCTATTGGTATGATTCTCGGACTTTTAAAAATAAAACCTATTCCTGCCATTATCGCAGCACAAGCTTTTAATGGTTTAATTTTACCCTTTATCAGCATTTTTCTTATAATTGTAATCAATGATCCACGGGTGATGAAAGAAAAGGTAAACAGCTGGGTGTTAAATGTTTTGATGATTTTTGTGGTCTGGCTTACGACAGTAATTGGACTGTTAAACTTGACTAAAGCTTCGGCAAAGACTCTGGGTATTGACCTAACCAATCCCGACAGGGTCTTCTTGATTTTATCCCTGATAAGCGGAGTGATTTCTGTATATGTTTTTTGGCATATTATCAAAATTAGAAAGCAAGGCAAGGCATTAACAGTGAAAAATAGCGTAGAAGGTGAATCTGACTGACTCTTTGTACAAAATACTCAGTAATTATTTTGAACTGAAGAAAGATGAATTCGAAAAAATAACTTACCTGCAACTATTCTCTTTTTTTCTGGGCTTTTTCGTAGCATTTTACTTTGTGCCTGCTAATGCAGAATTCGTAAAATACTTTGGTAGTGGGCAGCTTCCATTGGCTTATATTGTCTCGGGACTGGTCGGCACTGGCACCTTGCTTATTTATTCGTGGATACAGAAGCGGACGAGCAGCAAGAACCTGTTTATTTATGCAATAATCATCACCATTGTACTTTCTTTGCTATCACGTATATTAACACTTTTGCTCAGACTAAATGCTCTATCATCTGATCCCCAGCTGCTTCTGATGCTCAAACGCTGGATAAGTTTCTTTGTGTTTATATGGGCATGGCCTTTTATAGCACTGACAGCAACTATAACCGGCGGTTTGGCACTGAGGCTCTTTAACCTTCAGGAAGTCAAGAAATATTATGGCATTATTAACATGGGGGGCGTGGGAGCAGCAATTCTTAGTTATTTCTCTATACCATTGTTTATCAATAAGCTATCGCATCAATACGATTTAATTGTCATTGGTACACTTGGTCTGTTTCTGGCCATCTGCTTACTTAATCATATTTATAAAAAATTCCCTGAAAAGCCACGGCAAGCAAAAGCACATCAAGCTGTGTTCAAAAATTTTTTCCGCAATTTCCCAAGTAGAAACTTTATAATCTGGATTTTCGTAGGAGCTGCGTTTTCTATAATAGCTATTTATATTGCAGACTTTGGATTCCTGATTACTATTAAGCAATCTTCGCATATTTTACCAAATAATCAGGCTGTTGCACGGTTTATGTCATTTGTTTTTGGGGCGCTGAAGATTGGGGAATTTCTGATATCCATTTTCTCAGGACGTATTCTCTCTAAGCATGGCTTGCGGTTCGGTTTGCTCACTCTGGCAGTAACAATAACTTTGTTGGAGATATTTGGAGCGTCTATTGCTCTGACTATTGGGGTAGCCAGCGTTCTGTTTCTTGGTACAATGACAGCAATCAAGATGCTTGAGAGGATTATCCGTCGTGGTGTGGATGATCCAAGTTTTAATGTGCTTTATCAGACCTTGCCGGATAATTTTAAGCTTTTCATCCAGACGCGTGTAGGTGTGATTCAGCAGTTTTCCATAGCACTTGCTGGTCTGCTGCTCTGGGGTATTCATCAGCTTCTTTATCACAATGGCATTTTTGAGTTAAAGCTTTATCCAGCGGCCACATTGCCATTTCTATTTGTCTGGATAATCGTTGCTCTGCGCCTTTATTCTTCGTACAAAAATCGTATCCGTCAGATACTTGACCAGAAACGATTGTTTAAACTGGAATACATCGAAAAAGACATCTTTGCCCTTGACGTTCTGCAGAAAAACCTACTTAGCAAAGACATTGATGTAGCTAAATTCTCTGTTGTTGTTTTGTCTGAGACAAATGCCCGGGCTCTGGAAAATTACGCTAACTTTTTGTTAAACATTGATAACAAAATCATTCGCAAGGCAATCCTAAAAAATATTGACTCTACTTATAGCGAAAAACTTGTCAAAACAATTGAGAAAGTCGGGAATAACATTGGTTTCAAAGAAAGAGACCTTCGCAAACTCATTCTCAATGCGCTCTTCCAGCTTGATTACACTGAGGTGGGCGATTACTCATATCAGGAATTAGAGTTATTGATAAACAGCCCCAGTAGAAAAGATAAAATTTTAGCCTGTAAATTTCTGTTTAAAAATAGCATTCCAGGCGACGCTCATCTGATAATGAGACTACTTGACTCACAGGAAAAAGAAGTCAAATTAGCCGCTATTAAATTAGCCGCAAAAAGGCATGACCGTTTTCTGCGTAGTAAACTTATAGAGCTGCTGGATAATCCGCAATACAACAACATAATAATCAGTATATTAATAGAGATCGGTGAGCCAGTACTCGAGGACCTTGACTTGTTCTTTCTCAAGCAAGACAATGCTGACACACTGAGAAAAATTATTCAAATCTATGCGAAGATAGGGACACCCAAAGCACAGAAACTCTTGCTTCGACATATTAACCACCGAAATAGGGACATACAGCAACATATCATCGATGCATTGTTCTATAGCGATTATATGGTCAGCACTCTTCATGAGGAAGAAATTATTAAACAAAAAATCTACGAAACAGTTGATAACATTGTCTGGTTCTATGCAACAATCAAAGACATAGCCAAAGAGAAAAACACACTGAAGCTTCTTCAATCTCTGGACCTTGAGCTACAACAAACAGTTGACAAGCTCTTTACCTTGCTGGTTTTTATACATCCCAAAGAAATAATCGACCTGATAAAAACAAATATAATAGGCGAGAATACGATTTTTGCTATAGAACTGATAGACAACTTTATAGACAATGATATTAAAAGAATAATTATTCCACTCTTCGAGAAAGTAAACATTGGCCAGAAAATAAAAAAACTCAGAAGGCAGTTTCCACACTATCAATTAGGTTTTGAGCAACGGTTGAAAGATATTATAATTCAAGATTTTACAAAAATCGACATTTGGTCTAAGGTTAAAGCTATAGAACTCTTGGGCAAATTTTTGCCTGAGAATATAGATGTCCAGTCATTACGCTTTCCGCGCCAGGTGCCGCAAGACTTTAACACACAAAACATCAAGAATTACATTAAGTCTAATCTAAAAGAATATCCTATCCCGGCCGAACTTATCGTAATGCTATATCACCACAACGAACTAATACACACCACAGTAGCAAAAATACTTTCTTCGCACTATCCTGGGCTCATAGACAGGCTCATACAGACACTACCAGAGCTAAACAGTCAAAACATACTGCGTTCTATTGAGCGCAATGACTATTTGCTGGACCGTATAAAGCTTCTCAAACGCATGTATCTTTTTTACACGATCCCCGAAAAAGCTCTTATAGATCTTGCCAAGCTCATGAGAAATGTCAAACTGGACACAGGGAATAGCGTTTCCTTTCAGCCACCAGATACGAATAACGAAGACATCATCATTATCATCAAAGGCAAATTAGAATACAAGGATAAATCAGAAAAGCTCGAGTTCAAACGTAATGAGGTAATAATCAGGGGTGTAAACATACCACAAAAAGCACAAACCTTGACTGTGAGCAAAAACGCAAATCTGATATTCATAACGCGCTTTGACTTCTTCAATCTGCTGGCAATGGACAAAGATTTAATAGGCCATCTGCTTGATAGGATGTCGTTTTGATGATTTTTACAAAAATTCTTAAATCATTTTTGTAAAAAAACGCAGATTTAATATCTTTGCCGTGCATTTGTCAAAATGAACTGGCGAGATAGCTCAGTTGGTTAGAGCGCAGGATTCATAATCCTGAGGGCGAGGGTTCAAGTCCCTCTCTCGCTACCATAGCCCTTGCAGAAATGTGAGGGCTTTTTTTGTTATTGTAGGTCTTTATGTCAACAGTGTCAAGTGCAACAAAAGCACGATGTTCTTGGTGTTCTCTTTGTCCCTCGGTAGTTTCTTAAAGCTAACTGTAATGTTTAGCTACGCGGGTGAACAAAGCTAATCTCAACGTCCCTGACAGTTTATTAAAACTGCGCTGCTACGCTGACTCTATAATTTTAGGCTAAGCTTGACTTTCCCAATGCAGGAATAAATTATAGCGTTTTCGTATCTTTGTTAAAAAGCTGAATAAGAGCAGCAAAACGTATAATTTAATGCGTAGTCATTTTTACAGTACTGAGAAAGGAAACACTACCTTTTTTGGACAGAACGCAATACTGGTGTGTCCTTTTGCATCTTTTTGTCCAGCCTGTCTATTGCATAGTATTATTTCCAACAGTGTGTCCGTCGCATACGGCCGTTTGTTTTAAGCAGGTTTAAATGTTATCTTTCTATAGCATTTTTTATGATGTATTAAAAACATATATCAGCATACCATAACTATAGATACACGTCAAACCATTGATACTGGCGATGTGTGCCACGTTGTACCCCTTTTTTGTGTGAAATCATGGTTTGTTTTTTTAATTCATTTATCGTTTTTTTGCGATAAAACTTTAAAAAAGCATTATGAAAGTACTGGCTATTTATGGAAGTCCCAGGAAGGACGGGAACACTGCGAAGATGATGGACGCAGCCTTGGCTGAATTTCCCAAAGAGGCTGAAATAAAGCGTCTTTATTTAGCTGATTTGAATTTTAGCGGCTGTGGTCCTTGCCGTGAGTGCAAGACAACAGGATATTGTGTCGTTGATGATGATATGCAACAGGTTTTCAAGGATATGCTTTGGGCCGAGATAATTCTGTTTGGATCGCCTTCGCAGTTTGGCGATGTGAGTGTGGATATAAAAAAGCTAATGGAGCGCACGTGGTGGATGAAAGGTGCTTTGAGAAACAAGATTGGTGGTTATGTTATTACGGGCAGACGCTATATCGAAAGCACAATCAATACTTTACATGCTTTTATGCTTAGGCATCGCATGATACTCGGTGGTAGCGGTGCATTGGGCTATACTTTCACGGAAATGGGCGGATTGGAATATGACCCATTGGCATTGCGCGATGCACATTTCACAGGCCGTCGTCTTGTGGAGCTTTATTATCTTGTTTATGGCGACATGAAGCCTTGAATAGAATGATATTTAATTTTTTATCTAAAGTAAATGGATTCTCATAATAGGCTTAAACATAATGTTTTGTGGTTTTTGCTCATGAATTTAATGTTTAGTATTTTGTCAAACAATCTGTGTTATGGAAGAATATTTTGTTAAAGCATATTCTCAGGCTGGTGGTCAGGCAGAAGCTACGGTTAAGCAAAGCCAAATAGAATTTGATGCTACGGCAGAGGGTGGTGATGTTTTACCCAATCCGGCAGAGCTACTATTATCTGCTTTTGCTGCGTGTGTGCTAAAAAACGTAGAGCGCTACTCAATTCGATTGCATTTACCATACAGAAAAGCCAAGATAGATGTAAAAGGTTATAGAACAGACGTGCCACCTGTAATAGTCAAGGTAGAATATACCTTGGAAATTGACACAGATGTTGAAGAGAAAAAACTTAACTTGTGGCACAGAAACATTATAAAATTTGGGACGATTACAAATACACTCATGCGAGCAGCCGAAGTAAAAGGCACTATCAAGAGAATGAACAAGACAGATGAGTAAGATTATTAACATACAGCTTTTATGCCCGAGTACACGTTGCCCTAAATGTGATAGGATAACCAATAGTCTTAAACAAATTTTTAGTGAGCTGGACTGGGACTTTGAACTGAAAATAGTAAATAATCTGGATGAAATGCTCAATTATAGAACGGCCATTCTGCCATCGCTTTTCGTTGAGAGAAAATTGCTTTTTGTGGGAGTGCCGGATACTCAAACCTTGAGACAAGGAATTATTGATTATATTGATAAACGAGAATAATTTTTTTTGTAAATAATTATGGAACAGAAAGTTAAAACAAACAGTTCACAGCGTAAGGAGCTAAGTCTTTTCATGCTGGTGTGGTCTTTCTTCAAGCTCGGGCTCACTGCTTTTGGTATGGCAATGCTTCAGCAGATTAAGTCAACTTTGATAAAAAACAAGTGGCTCAGTCAGAAGGAAATTGATGAAGGTGTGGCTATGGTGCAGCTGTATCCCGGTCCGCTCATGTATAATCTTTCAATTTATTGTTCGTACAAGCTCAGAGGCTTTTGGGGTAGCTTGCTGTCTTCATTTTTCTTTATCCTGCCATCATATATCTTGATGGTCTTTTTGTCGTGGCTGTATTTTGCTTATGGAAGTGTTGCATGGGTTAAGCCAATGTTTTTGGCTCTGGATGCAATGGTTGTGGGAATAGTGTTTAATATTTTCCTTGGCTTTGGTAAGCGATATGTGCAAGGAGCAAGTGCGAGTATTATCGCTGGAACAGCATTTTTGTTGTTATTGTATCATGTAAATGGAC
>JALWCU010000111.1 GCA_027015275.1 Bacteroidales bacterium
GAGTTACGAGTACCTGTCCATCCACGCTGCCACCAGCACCTATGCCAATGACAGGTATTTTAAGTTCTTGTGCTACTTGTGCGCCCAGTTTTGCTGGTATTTTCTCGAGTACCAGGGCAAAGATACCGGCTTCTTCGAGTAGGTGGGCGTCTTCCAGTAGCTTTCGAGCTTCTTCTTCTTCGGTTGCACGGACAGCATAAGTACCAAATTTGTAGATAGATTGAGGCGTTAGTCCCAGATGTCCCATTACTGGAATGCCAGCACTCAACACTGCTTTGACAGAATCAATTACTTCGCGTCCGCCTTCCATTTTTACTGCGTGTGCTTCTGACTCTTTCATTATGCGTATTGCTGATTCCAGTGCCTTCATGGCATTGCCTTGATATGCGCCAAAAGGCATATCTACAACTACCATTGCACGATTGACAGCACGCACTACAGATTGTGCGTGGTAAATCATGGCGTCCAGTGTCATTGGTACGGTAGTTTCGTATCCTGCCATGACATTAGCTGCCGAATCGCCTACCAGAAGGACTTCAATGCCAGCAGCATCCAGGATTTTTGCCATGGAAAAATCATAGGCTGTGAGCATGGCAATTTTTTCGCCGCACTGTTTCATCTCTTGTAATGTGCGTGTTGTAATTTTTTTGGGCGACTTATGCGAATGCGTTTGTGTGGACATTTGTTTGTTATTTTATTGTTTAGAGTTGAAGTAAATCTTCCATTGTATAAAAGCCACGTTTGCCTACTAAAAATTCGGCAGCCATAACAGCGCCTGTGGCAAAGCCTTCTCGTCCCTTGGCACTGTGTTTTAGCTCTATTGTGTCAAAGTCTGAGTCATATACAATTGAATGAATACCAGGTATTTCGTCTTTACGGATGGATGTGATTTTTAGCTGGTCAGTCTCGGGCTGATCCATAGTCCAGGAATTTATTCGAGACAAATTATCTATAATACCATTGGCTAAAGTAATAGCTGTGCCGCTGGGTGCGTCTTTTTTGTGTATATGATGTGTCTCGGTTATACTGGGTTTGTACTGTGGAAACTGGTTCATTATTTGTGCCAGACGCCGGTTGAGGTAAAAAATAATATTCACGCCAATACTAAAGTTGGAAGAGTAGAAAAACGCTTTGTTCTCTTTAATGGTTTGTGTTCTAAGTTCTTCCATTTTTTCGAGCCAGCCAGTTGTGCCGCTTACGACAGGCACATTGGCATCAAGACATTTTTTTACGTTTTTGTAAGCGCTCTGGGGAGTAGTAAATTCAATGGCGACATCCACTTTACGCAGGTTTTCTTCTGTAAAGTCTTGCATGTTGTCAATATCAAAGCGGAACAGTATGTTATGTCCACGCTCTAAGGCTATTTTCTCTATCATTTTACCCATGCGTCCATATCCAATAATAGCAATA
>JALWCU010000112.1 GCA_027015275.1 Bacteroidales bacterium
TAAATAAACAAATTAACCTACATATTTACAATTAATTAGCAAACTTTTCCACTGTATTACTGTTTTATGATGTTGAAACTAGTTCCCTGAGATGTAAAAAACTCTTTACAAAAAGAAAATCAAATAAAAATTAAACATGAAATATAATACACTGGTTACCAGTAAAAGAGCCATAGATTCAAAAATTTTCACTTAAAATATTTAGCATAGTAATTCACATTTCGACACTGGCTGTGAAATTATCAATAAAACTATTTTGTTAAAAATTATTAAAACACAATCCTGTAATTATCAAGTATTTACGCATCATAATACAAAAACTTGTTTATTTACAAAAAATTTTATCTTTGTTTACTAAACCTTAAACTTTTGATCATGGCAAAGTACAAAATCGTAGCTCTTCCAGGTGATGGAATCGGCAAAACTGTTTTAGCAGAAGCGATCCGTGTTTTGGATGCTGTAGGCTTTGAAGCTGAATATATCTATGGTGACATTGGCTGGGAATTCTGGAAAAAAGAGGGCAATCCGCTGCCAGAGAGAACTATCAAACTTTTGGAAGAGCATAAAATAGCATTGTTCGGTGCAATCACTTCCAAACCAAAGCAGGAAGCTGCCAAAGAACTCGCTCCAGAGCTTCAAGGCAAAGGTCTGGTATATTCCAGCCCAATAGTAGGTCTGCGCCAGTATTTTAAGCTTGAAATAAGCCTCAGACCCTGCCGTACTTATGAAGGTAATCCGCTAAATTTCATTCGCCGCTCTAAAGATGGAGGGTTCGAAGAACCTGCTGTAAATGTTGCGATTTTCCGTCAAAACACCGAGGGACTTTACAGTGGCGTTGAATGGTCTAATCCGCCAGAGCAGGTTTATAATGCTTTCATGACGCATCCCAAATTTGCCAAGAATTATGGCAACCTGCCCAAAGAAGACATTGCTATTTCTTCACGTATCTTCACCCGTGGTGCCACAGAGAGAATTCTTAGAGCAGCCTTTGAATATGCCCGTAAGTATGACTACAAGTCTGTAACTGTGGCCGAAAAACCCAATGTCATACGCGAAACTTCTGGTATGATGTATCAAATGGCCAAGGATATGCAGCAGAAAGACTACCCAGAAATAACCTTGCGCAACGTCAACATTGACGCCATGACAATGTGGCTGACTAAGAACCCAGAAGACTACGGTGTCATAGTATCAGGCAATATGTTCGGTGATATTGTTTCTGATGGATTTGCCGGTCTTATTGGCGGTTTAGGATTTGCAGCCAGCGCACAGTATAATCCACAGACAAGAGTTGCAGTCTTCGAGCCAACACACGGCTCAGCACCTAAATACGCTGAATATCAGACACCTATCGTCAATCCTATCGCTATGATCGAAGCAGCACGAATGATGCTTGAATACATAGGCGAACAGGAAAAAGCAGACCGCATACGAAAAGCTATTGCCAAAGTTGTTAAGGATGGCAAAGTAAAAACCTATGATATGCTAAAGCTCAAAGGTAGCCCAGACGTCATAAAACAAGGTGCTGCCTCTACTATAGAGATGACAGACGCAATAATAGCAAATCTATAAGTAAAAAAACATACACACTAAGCCGAAGCACCAGGGAGTTTAATCTCTGGTGCTTTTTTAGTAAATTTGAACAAAACACAAAAACTTTAAAGCAATGAAAAAAATAGCCCTAATTACCATTGGATTCCTTCTCACCAGCCTAATATTCTTCTCTTGCCAGCAGGATTTAGGGGACCTCAACCGCGCAACTACAATAGAAAATATAATTGGCAAATGGCATGTTGTACGGAATGAAGGAGATATACAGTCCGAATATCAGGTAGAAATTACAGAAAATACACAAGTGAACAATGGCATCATCCTGCACAACTTCAACAACAATGGTGCAGATGCCAAGGCAACTGTCAGTGGCATGGATATTACTGTTCCTTCACAGCAGCTCGGAACAAACACTGTATCAGCAACTGGCGTTATTTCTGACGATTTCCAGAGAATTGACTGGACTATAAACGTGGATGGCGATCAGATTACTGCTACATTTACACCCGGAACAATTGCTAAATCTCTGGCAAAATAATGAATTAAAGTAAACACCAACTAATTTAAGAGTGTAAATATATGCTTGCGTTGATGCAAAAACATCAACGCAAGCACTACCTTTGAAAAATTATGTAAAATAAATCATTAATAATCAAGTTACAACTTTAATCCCGGATAAAACTCTGATAGAAAATCCTTATGAAGTCTATCTTTTATCTCACTGAAATCAAAGTTCACACTTATAGAACCCACAACATAAGGGGCAATCTCATAGACGTTGTACACAAAATAGATTCTCCGACCTTTAACAAAAAAATTTTTAGGTACATAAACACTCTGCTTATCAACAAAAAGCTGGTCTTTGTCAGGAAGCTTTTCCCATATTAGCGCAGCAAGGCCCTTAGTATCCATTATATCTGATAGGGTGATAAGCTTATTATGCTTAGTATCAATATTATAGAATTTCAGGGTATTGTTCCCATGTGCACCACCCATAAATGTGTATTCGTTAGAAGATATAACAAGCAGTCCGTTATTATTGTATTCCACATCCATCAAACGGTCTTTGTTGAATGGGAAAAACATTGTCTCAAGCTCATTCTTTGAATAAGACTTAATTTTCCTGAGCATTTCCTGTGTTTCTCTCTTTGCTTGCAGTTTTACCTCAGGAAGATTCTGTAAAAAACTAAAATTCAATAATTTAGAATAAAAAGAAGTTAGCCTTATTAACAAAATTTCCTTGCTTGTGTCGCTTGCCATGGATACAGATGTATCATAAGCATATACATTAAGAGGAATGGCTGAGGAATAATCTTGCGTAAAAATATAAGTCGTATCTGCTATTGATGTCTGCACATGTAATTTTAAATGTTTTGCATCTGATAATTTAACATCCCACTGTTCCAACGTGTCACCAAATCTATTTACATACGCATAAGTAAATCCTTGATTATTCCTGTTAACAACATCGCTAACTATATTATACGTAGGATAATAGCATAATGTAAAGAATATAGAATTTCTCAAATTTGTTAGATCCAGCTCAGCTTTATGCCCAAGATAAAATCCCTTATAATGAACATAAAAGGGCTTTTTCAAATCCACTGGCACTGAAGTGGATATAACAGGCTTTACCATTTTTTTCTTTGTTGTGTCAACTGCCTGGGTATGAGTATGTTTTACTCCTTTGTTCTGGGTTGAAGATGATTTTTCCCCACAGCTCCACACACCAAACAGCAAAACTGTTGCAATAATAAGAATTAAGCTTCTATTCATTCTGACGATACATTCTTTTTATTTCCTCAGTCCTATCATAATCTTCAAAAGGCCCAACTGCCATTTGTTTAAACCCCAAAGTCTGATACAGAGCATTTAAAAATGCCTTAGAATCCCCAGATTGAACACTTGCAGGACCATGTTGAAAGATAAAACCACGCAGACGTTCTGATTCGTTAAACATTATCGAAAACCAGTAAACCTCATGATCGAAGTTGGGCGTTTTAATATTCTCAAGATCAGTTGCTTTCTTGACACGGATAAGTGATTTATAAATCATCTGAGCCTTCTGCGCATCATCTTGTGAAATAAAAGGACCTATGGCTATCCTCCGATAAGCCAAACCTTTCCAAAGAGCCTTCACGAATCTCTTCAGCTTTCCTTCCACGACCTTATTTGATACGCTAATAATATGGTATCTTCTATCTCTATTACGCGTCTTGACGCCAACGCTAAACCAATAGTAATAAGCATTATCTTTTTGCGGACTAAAATTATACATCGATTGCACTGAAGCCAAAGCCTTTTGCCTGGGCCTTACAATCGAAACTAATAATATACCTATAAGCAAACTGCCCAGGATTATGAATAAAAAAACTACCTTCTTTCTCATTATCGTAAGTTTTGGATTATTTTTTTATACAACTCAAAATTTTTGCCACAGTTCCAAAGTTATTAATTCATCATAAAATTAACGTCTCAAAACTTAGAAAAATATTTCCTACTATGCAAAATTTTGGCTTTACTATGTCAAGTAACTAATATTCAGAAATAAACATAAACCTACTCAGTACTACCTATATAAGACGATTATATGCTTAGGACATTCTTTTCTTTAATTTATTTGGCATTATACATAATACATATTTCGAGACACCAAACAGCTACAAGAACAAAATAAAATTGTGATTGTCATTATTTCATATCAAAATTGCAGAGTCTATCCCAACAATTCGGGATTGGCTCTGCAACCAAAAAATAAACTTTAAAAATTTACGCCTCTGGTAAAAAGAAGCAGCTAATCAGACTATTTAGCATATTTCTTTTCAAATTCCTGCATAACCTTGACAAGAGCTTTAACACTATCCAATGGCAAAGCATTGTATAAAGAAGCGCGGAAACCTCCGACAGAACGGTGCCCTTTTATACCTATCATACCACGACTCTCAGCAAACTCTACAAATTTAGCTTCAAGGTCTTTATATTCTTCTTTCATGACAAACGTAACATTCATGCGCGAGCGATCCTCTGGGTCGGGAATATTGGCAACAAATAATTTATTACGCTCAATTTCGTCGTAAAGCATTTGGGACTTTTCCTCGTTTCGTTTTTCCATTGCAGCGAGACCGCCGTTTTCTTTAACCCACAGAAGAGTAGCATATACACCTACAATATTCATAGCAGCAGGTGTATTGTACATAGATTTCTTGTCAACGTGCGTCGTATAACGCAGCATATTTGGAATTGGACGGTCTTTGACAAGTTGCTCATGAGCAAAATCATCCTTGACCACAACAAACGTAACACCAGCAGGTCCGATATTCTTTTGTGCACCACCATAAATAAGGACATATTTGCTTACATCAACCGGGCGACTAAGAAAATCAGAAGACATATCTGCTATCAGTGGTACTGGGCTGTCTATATCATGCTTAAGCTCTGTACCTACAACAGTGTTATTTGTCGTAACATGCGCATAATCAGCATCCTGCGGAATAGTATAATCCTTAGGCAAATAAGTATAGCCTTTGTCCTTGGAGCTGGAGACGACAACATCGCCATAAAGCTTGGCATCATCTATTGCCTTGCTTGCCCAACGACCTGTGTCAAGGTAAAAAGCCTTGCTTTTGAGAAAGTTCATTGGCACCATTCCAAACTGTGTGCTTGCACCACCGCCGAGGAAAAGAACGCTATAACCCTCTGGTGCATCGAGTAGCTCGAGCAAAAGCTTTTGTGTATTTTCCATCAGCTCACCGAACTGTTTACTACGGTGTGAGATAGACATGATGGGAATGCCAGTTCCTGCAAAATTTTTGATTGCATCGATAGTCATTTTGTATGCCTTTTCTGGCAGAATTGCAGGACCTGCATAGAAATTATGTACTTTAGCCATATCTAATTAATTTTTAAAAATTTTCTCATTGCAAAATTGTAAAAATTCAGCAAATTTCATAATTATAAAATTATTTTTTAGTTAAAAAAATATGAAAGTAACAACACAGATTTGGCTGAGCATTTGCAGATTCGGAAATAAAACCAGATTTTTACCACAAAAAAACATGAAAGTACTTGTACTCGGAGCCAGCCCAAATCCCACACGCTTTTCTCACAAAGCTGTCAGTTTGCTGAAAAAATATGGGCACGAGCCAATCCCAATCGGCATACGGACTGGCAAAATAAAAGAAATAGAAATCATCAAAGGCAAACCACAACTATATGACATTCATACAATTACCTTATATCTACGCCCCGAGAGACAAAAACAGTATTATGATTACATCCTCTCTCTCAGTCCCAAACGAGTAATATTCAATCCAGGCACAGAAAACCCAGAACTTAAACAATTGCTCGAGTTGCAAGGAATAGAAACAGTCGAACAGTGCACACTGGTTATGCTCCACTCTGAACTTTTCTGAACGAAATAAATAAATTCCTAATATTTATTCTCTCATAATCAATAGGTAGTAAGTTTTTGCAAAAATTTTTCTCAAAAAAATTTGGAAGTTTTGGGACAGGTCATTATTTTTGCATTGCCTTTTTCGACAAGAGGTTCTCTGACAGAACAAAAAATAAGGACGGTCTGGTAGTTCAGCTGGTTTAGAATGCCGGCCTGTCACGCCGGAGGTCGCGGGTTCGAGTCCCGTCCAGACCGCACAAATCCCTGAAGCCTTGAGTTTCAGGGATTTTTTTATAATAACCACCTATTTTTCTCTCCTTGCTTTTCCGTTTATTCTTGAGATTTATATGAATGTCGAGCTGGTATTAAAATAGAATCTTGACCAACACACAGGTATAAAAAAAGCCCTTGCAAATCTCTGAAAATGCAAGGGCCAGTATCAAAAAAATTCCTTAATATCTACTTCTTTTCAGCAGCCTTTTTCTCAGCCAATTTTTTAAGAACCTTAGCCTGAATCTCGGGTGGTAAAGGCTCATACTGATAAAATTCCATTGCATAATTGGCGCGGCCACGGGAAATATTTCTCAAATTAGTAGCATAGCCAAACATCTCCATCAATGGTACAAAACCATTTAGTTTCTGTGAGCCCTTGCGGAAACGGCGCATACTCGTAATTTTACCACGCCGACGTTGTATATCACTGATAACATCACCAATGAAATCATCTGGCGTATTTATCTCAATCTTCATAACTGGCTCTAAAAGAATAGGATCTGCGTTCATGAAGCCTCTTTTGAATGCTATAGAAGCACAGGTCTGAAATGCAAAATCCGATGAGTCAACAGGGTGATAACTACCATCGAATAGCACTACTCGCACATCAATCACTGGGAAGCCAGCTAAAACGCCATCTTCCATTGTCTTCTTAACACCTTTGTCAACTGACGGTATATATTCATTAGGTATAACACCACCTTTGATATGGTCCACAAATTCATATCCCTGGCCAGGATTAGGCTCAAGACGCATAATTGTATGGGCATATTGTCCGCGTCCTCCGGACTGCTTAACATGCTTATATTCAGCTATAACCTCTTTTGTAATGGTCTCACGGAATGCTACTGCTGGTTCGCCTACTTCTACGTCAACTTTAAACTCCTCCTTGAGGCGGTCAACAATAATCTCCAGATGAAGCTCACCCATGCCAGCTATGATTGTTTCCTCTGTCTCTGGGTCAAAGCGCACCTGGAATGATGGGTCTTCGTTTGCCAATTTTGCCAGAGCTTCGCCAAGTTTGTCTTGATCTTTCTGCGACTTTGGAAGAATCTTAAGCTCAATAACAGGCGTTGGCACATGAATAGGTTCAAGTAAAATCCTGTTTTCCTTATCACTAAGAGTGTCGCCTGTCTTGGTATATTTCAGACCTATAAGGGCAACAATATCGCCAGGTCCTGCCTCATCTATCTCAAATCTCTCCTTCGCATGTATGCGCAAAATACGTCCAATACGTTCATTCTTACCTTTGGTCGTGTTTACCACAGCATCGCCTTTCTTGATAACACCAGAAAAAATACGGACAAATGTCTGCTGACCTACATAAGGGTCATTAATTATCTTAAAGGCCAGAGCAGCAAAAGGTTCCTTGGTAGAAGGCGCACGAGTGTGTGTTTTCTCATCATCATCCGGCTCTGTACCCACCACAGCACCTCTATCTATAGGTGAAGGTAAATAGTCAATAACAGCGTCCAACAACAATTGCACACCTTTATTTTTGTATGCAGCACCACAAAAAACAGGTGTGAGCATCATATTTAACGTAGCCTTACGTGCTACTTCTTTGAGTTTTTCTACCGAAAGTTCCTGTTCATTAAAATACTGCTCCATCAATTCCTCGTCAAATTCCACCAGCTTTTCGACAAGCTCCATGCGGTATTGCTCAACCGCATCTTTATACTCTTCTGGCATATCAATTTCCTGGCGTTCCTTGTCTGTGAAAGCATAGGCCTTGCGACTCAGCAAATCTATGACACCCTGGAAATTATCCTCCGCACCAATAGGTATCTGGAAAGGCACTGCATTAGCATCTAACATGTCATTAAGCTGCCTGACTACTTCAAAATAATCAGCACCTGTACGGTCCATTTTGTTAATAAAAGCAATACGAGGAACTTTATAACGGTCGGCTTGATGCCACACTGTCTCACTCTGTGGCTCCACACCTTCTACTGCACTAAACAGCGCTATCAGTCCATCCACTACTCGCATAGAACGCTCTACTTCAATAGTAAAGTCCACGTGGCCTGGAGTATCAATAATATTTATCTGATGGTCATTCCAGTGGCAAGTAATTGCAGCAGCAGCAATTGTAATACCACGTTCTTGCTCTTGCTTCATGAAGTCCATAGTAGCCTGACCATCATGTACTTCGCCTATCTTACGGTTTACGCCTGTGAAATAAAGTATTCTCTCTGTCAGTGTTGTTTTACCTGCGTCAATATGCGCAGCAATACCAATGTTTCTTAATTTTGTGATTGGCATGGTTTGTTATATGTTTTAAAATGTTTGTGCGAAAATTGCAAAGTGCAAAAATAAAAATTTGTTCTAATGCGGAGGGTGTTTTTTACTTTTTTAATACTAATTCTCTGTTTTTTAAATATTTTCTATCAAAAATATTATAACGTATTATTGCATAAACAGCCCTGAACCCATCCTTCCAGTTGATTTTTTTACCTTCGGCATAAGTACGGCCATAATAAGAGATACCCACTTCATAAATTCTAATATTTGGGAAACGTGAAATCTTGGCAGTAATCTCTGGCTCAAAGCCAAAACGTTTTTCCTTTAGCAAGATATTCTTCAAATATTCTGCCTTAAAAAGCTTGTAACATGTCTCCATATCAGACAGATTCAGGTCAGTGAACATATTTGACAAGAATGTAAGTAATTTGTTCCCAATGCTATGCCAAAAAAACAAAATCCTATGTGGACAGCCACCCATGAAGCGTGAACCATAAACAACATCTGCATAACCTTCTACCACTGGCTTAAGCAAGAGATTATATTCACGTGGGTCATATTCCAGATCAGCATCTTGTATGATTATATAATCTCCTGTAGCTTCGTCTATTCCACGATGTATAGCAGCGCCTTTGCCCATGTTCTGTGGCTGGTTAATAAGACGTATATCCTCTGTTGGATGCTGCTGAATGAATTTTTCTACAATAATGGCTGTTCTATCCTTAGAGGCGTCATTGACAACAATAATCTCCTTGTTCATATCATTAATCAAATAAACATCAATAACCTTATTAAGAATTCTATCAATCGTATTCTCCTCATTATAAGCAGGTATAATTATACTCAAAGTGGCCATATACATTAATTTTTTACTTACACTCAAGTGTGCAATGATAAGCAAAATGGCAGGAATAAAACAATAAATTAAAAAAATTAAAGACTAGAGTAAAATTTATTGAAATTCTCATTTGGAAATGTTCCTGTCTTTTCACTAGCAAACTCTGGCTTCAATCCATTAACATAATACATATCAATCTTGCGACCATGTTTTACCTCTATCAAGCCCCGCGGCTCACAAATAAAATAGTCTTTTATCTCATTATATGTACTAGCAGATACATTAACCCTACCAGGGTCACAAGCAGTCTGCAATCTCTGGGCAGTGTTGACCGTGTCTCCCCACACATCATAAGCAAACTTTATTTTACCTACTATACCAGCTACCAGCGGTCCTGTGTGAATACCTATTCTAAGCTGCCAACGAGGATATTTTCGCTCAGGATCGACCAAATCCAAATGCGACATAAAATACTGAAATTGCAATGCAGCCAACACTACATCAAAAGGATGACTGCGGTTGCGCACAGGAATACCACCAACACACATATAAGCATCACCAATAGTCTTAATCTTCTCTACATATCTTTCGACAACTATATCATCAAACTTTGTAAAAAAGAAATTAAGGTAATCTACAATCTGATCTGGAGTCAAATCTTTGCAAGCTATTGTAAATCCCTTAAAATCAGCGAACATAACCGTAGCCTTTCTATAATTACGAGGCTTTGCATAACCATACTCTATAAGATTTCGTATCACATACTTGGGCAGAATATTCTCGAGCATGTTGTCAACCTTGTGCCGCTCATCCTGCAGTAATTTCCACTGACTCTGCAACATATTATTTTTTTCCTGCAACTTGTCTGTCAACCTCAAAAGCTCTTCTTTCTGCCTCTTTAGAGCAAGCTCAGCCTCCTTCTCTCGCGTAATATCTGTTTCTATAGCCACTACCTTATCTATCTTACTACCATCATAAATTGGTGTTAATGTTGTCTGTAACCATTTGAGCTGTCCAGTCTTACTGACAAATTTATTAACATAGCTAACACTCTGACGCGTCATTAAAACTTCTTCAAATCGCTTCCAGCTATATTCAGGATCAGACACAAAATTTCTCAAATTGTTACCATACTTTTTTGCCAATTCATCCAGTGTGTATCCATAAATATTTTTAAATCCGTCATTAACCCATTCTATCTCACCCGTAGTATTGAGAATAATTACAGCATTTGCAGTCTTCTTAACTATCAACGAAAGCTTATTAAGCTCATCCTCATGCGTACTAATCTGTTCCCGCTGGAAATTAGTCTCTTGCAGTAGCTGATAATAACTAATAGCAGCCTTTATTCTCGAAAGGAACTCTATACGTTCAAAAGGCTTTTTTATAATGTCTGTTATGCCATTCTTGAGAGCCTCTTCAACAAGATCAACATCCTGGTCAGTATATGATATAAGAAAAGGCATACGTACCCTTAGCTCGCTCTTAACCATAGCTATGAGCTCCACACCGTCGATTAAAGGTAAACCTATATCAGCAATAATAATATCCGGCCTAATTTTCTTTGCCAAATCCAAAGCTTTCTGTCCATCATAAGCTTCATAAACAGAAAAATCAGCCGAATTAGTAAGATAATTCTTAACAATCCTTTGTGTTATTTTATCATTATCAGCTAAGAGTATCTTGTAAGGCATAAAACATAAATTTCGTCCTACTTATTCCATATCAAAGATAGTGCAAAAATGTAAAATTTTGCTTACTTTTTATAAAAAACTAAAAGGGCCGCCCTCAAAAGCATTATCAATAACTGTGTTCACAAAAGAAAAACAGCATAAGACTTTTCTTTCGAATAAATCTTCGGCAGCCCCTTGAAAGCAAAACTCCTATTTAGAACAAATCATCAACAACGTCATCATCCGCTACATTAGGAACAGTTACCTTAAGCAAAGGCTCGTCCTTCATAGCTTCAACTATCTGATACATAGCGCCATCATTCCGAGCCCAGGAACGACGTGCTATACCGTTGTTAACATCCCAATAAAGCATCATTTTAAGCCGACGGTCTGCTGCTTTTGAACCATCGAGTACCATGCCAAAGCCTCCATTGATGACTTCGCCCCATCCTACGCCGCCACCATTATGTATCGATACCCAAGTAGCGCCACGGAAACTATCCCCTATAACGTTCTGTATTGCCATATCAGCTGTAAACATCGAACCGTCATAAATATTGGAAGTTTCACGATAAGGTGAATCTGTCCCTGATACGTCATGATGATCACGGCCAAGCACAATAGGCGCAGAGATTTCGCCCTTGGCTATGGCTTTGTTAAATTCTTCTGCAATTCGTATCCTACCTTCGGCGTTTGCATAAAGAATTCGTGCCTGTGAGCCAACAACGAGTTTATTTGGCCCAGCCTCTTCTATCCACTTGATATTATCATGCATCTGATTGCGAATTCTCTCTGGCGCATCCTTGGCCAGCTCACGCATTACTTGCAAGGCAATCTTATCTGTTTTTTCCAGGTCAAGGGGATCGCCAGAGGTGCAGACCCAACGGAATGGTCCAAAACCGTAATCAAAGAACAACGGACCCATTATATCCTCTACATAAGAAGGATATTTGAAAGTACCGTCAGGATTGAGGACATCAGCACCAGCACGACTTGCCTGAAGCAAAAAAGCATTACCATAATCCCAGAAGTACATACCTTGGCTCGTCATTGCATTAATAGCCTTTACCTGACGGCGAAGAGACTCATGAACATATTCTTTAAATTTGTCCGGCTCAGTGGCCATCATCTCATTAGCCTCTTCAAACGAAAGTCCAACAGGATAATAACCACCATTATATGGATTGTGCAAAGAAGTCTGATCCGAACCAAGATCAACCTTTACACCACGCTCTGCCAGACGTTCCCATAGCTCAACGATATTACCCAGATAACCAATAGAAACTCTCTCTCGCTTTTTCTGTGCTTCCAAAGCACGGTCAATAGCTTTGTCTAAGTCCTCGTATAATTCTTGTAGCCATCCCTGCTCAAGACGCTTTTTTGCTGCCTTTGGGTTCACCTCGGCCACAATGGAAACAGCCCCTGTGATATAAGCCGCCTTTGGTTGTGCACCAGACATACCACCAAGGCCAGAAGAGACAAACAACATTCCTGACAAATCACTCCCTACACCGGGCTTAACCTTACGACCAGCATTAAGAACTGTAATCGTCGTACCATGTACTATACCCTGTGGACCGATATACATATATGAACCCGCTGTCATCTGGCCGTATTGGGTAACTCCCAATGCATAATATTTCTCCCAATCTTCAATCTTTGAATAGTTAGGGACCATCATGCCATTGGCAACAACTACACGCGGAGCATCAGGGTGGGAAGGGAAAAGTCCAAGCGGATGTCCTGAATACATCACAAGTGTCTGCTCCTCAGTCATTTCAGATAAATACTTCATTACCAGGAGGTATTGCGCCCAATTGGAAAAAACAGCGCCGTTTCCACCATAAGTAACTAACTCATGTGGATGCTGTGCTACAACGGGATCAAGGTTATTCTGAATCATAAGCATAATAGAAGCAGCCTGTGGAGTTTTGGCCGGATACCAGTCAATTGGCCGAGCATACATGGGATAATCCGGGCGAAAACGATACATATAAATATGACCATACTTTTCCAGCTCCTGCGCAAACTCCCTTGCCAGTATCTTATGCCATTCTTTTGGAAAATAACGTAAAGCATTTTTTACTGCCAGCTTCTTCTCTTCCCTATTGAGGGGAACAGGACGCTTCGGCGCGTGATTAACATTAGGATCATAAGGCTTTGGCTCGGGTAAATGATCTGGAATACCCTGGCGTATAAGCTTTTGGAACTCTTCTTTAGTCATTGCTACAGATTTTTAAGTTTAAAATTTTGTAATAAAGTTAGCATATTGCTTTTAATTCAAAAAAAGAATAGTGGACAATTTTCCGAGTCATACTAGTTTTGAGACTAATAAACTTGATATTACTGTGCTTAGGATAAAGATTACAAACAAATAGTTAAGCATATTTAACTTATAGTAACAAACCTTTCACACAGGGATACGTATAAATAAGAGTAATTATTAAATGGGATTTTATTTTTCTCTTGATATACTCTTGGCATGCATAATTGTATTAATAATGTCGTGAAACAATTGCACATCAGCGAGTATAGTTTGTATTTATAATTTTATATCATACTTTACAAAAAGTAATAATCTCTACCGGTAAATTTACGAAAAACTATCTGAGACCCAGCCTTTTATTTTATATTATTTTTAGCTAAAGTTTAAGCAGTTTTACCTTTTGTAATCTAAAATTTACAAAAAGTAATAAAGTTTAATCCATAATTAATTTATTTTCAGGCTGTTTTTAAAATTACTTAAATTTTTCGTTTAAGACCTAGCAAAAATCTTTAAAGAATGAATATACAATTCACTTATTTTCTGGATATTAAGC
>JALWCU010000113.1 GCA_027015275.1 Bacteroidales bacterium
AAATTTCCGCCGTGAGCTGGACATGAAGCACGGCTATTTTGCCAAGCAATATGTTGCAACACTGCAAAATGGTCGAAAACTTAAGATTGAGTCTGTGCGGTTTCTCAGTATTGTTAACGATGAAATGGGCTTGATTAAATACGTACTGACACCCCTGAATTTTTCCGGAGATATTGAAGTCTTGTTTGATATTAACGGCGATGTTAGCAACAGAGATTCCAATTATGGCGAAAAATTCTGGACAGAAGTGAGCCGTGGTTTTGAGCCTTATCCGTATGTGGTTACCCAGACAAAGAAAACAAGGTTTCATGTTGCTAATGCGTTTTATTCTCATTTTATTTCACAGGGCAGGGAAATAAAACCAGTAAAGATTGCACGTCTTGAGTCAGAAAAATACGTTGGTATAGTGTACACTTTGCCTGTGGAGAAAGGCACAAGTGTCGAGATTTATAAATTTGTCTCTGTTACCAGCTCTATTTATCATGAAAAAGGTCAGAGACTTGTTCAAGGAGCATTTGATAATCTGGACAAAGGACGGAACAAGGGGTTTGATAAACTTTTTGAAGAACATGCCCAGGCATGGGAAGACAAATGGCGTGATAGCGACATTGTCATAGAAGGTGATGTGGCTGCACAGCAGGGCATTAGGTTTAATATTTTTCAGCTTAACCAGACCTATACCGGCAAGGATGATAGGCTCAACATTGGTCCCAAAGGATTTACAGGAGAGAAATATGGCGGTGTAACTTACTGGGATACAGAAGCTTTTTGCTTGCCGTTTTACCTGAGTACAGCTGATTCTCGAGTAGCTCGCAATTTGCTGGTTTATCGCTACAGACATTTGCCTAAAGCAATAGAGAACGCACAAAAGCTGGGCTTTGACGGTGGAGCAGCACTTTATCCAATGGTTACTATAAATGGCGAAGAATGCCATAATGAATGGGAGATTACGTTCGAAGAAATACATCGCAATGGTGCTATAGCTTATGCCATTTATAATTATGTGCGTTATAACAATGAACCTTCGTATTTGGCAGAATATGGGCTGGAAGTGCTTATTGGCATTTCGCGTTTTTGGGCTCAGCGTATTAATTGGTCAGTCCCAAAGCAGAAGTATGTGATGCTTGGCGTTACAGGGCCAAATGAATATGAAAACAATGTGAACAATAACTGGTACACTAATTATTTGGCGGTGTGGACTATGCGTTATACGCTCGAAGCATTGGATTATGTCAAGGCACATTATCCAGATGATTATCACAGAATCATTGACAAGACAAAATTTGATTTCAATGCAGAGACCAGGAAATGGCAGGACATTGTGCAGAACATGTATTTCCCTTATGATCCGGATCGCCGTATATTCTTGCAGCAAGAAGGTTACTTGGACAAAGAGCTCAAGACAGTAGATGAGATACCACCTGAGCAACGGCCTATTTCCCAGCATTGGTCATGGGATAGGATTCTGCGCTCGTGTTATATCAAGCAGGCTGATGTCTTACAGGGCTTATTCTTTTTCGAAGATCATTTTGACCAGAATACTCTGCGCCGTAACTTTGAATTTTATGAGCCTTTGACAGTGCATGAGTCTTCCCTTTCGCCAAGCGTTTACTCTATTGTGGCGTCTAAGATTGGCAAGGAAGACAAAGCTTATAGCTTGTATCTGCGCACAGCACGCCTGGACCTGGATGACTACAACAACGAAGTAGATCAAGGCTTGCACGTTACCAGTATGGCTGGTACATGGATGAGTATAACTTATGGTTTTGGCGGAATGAGAGTTAAAGATAACAAGATTTCCTTCTCGCCTTTTATGCCGCGTCATTGGAAAGCTTTTTCTTTCAAGATACGTTTTCGCCAGTGGCTTTTGAAGATATGGGTTGATAGAGAGCAGGTTAAGATTACTAATGAATCAGACACTGCTATTGACCTTGTGCTTTATGAAAATAATTTCACAATAGAGCAGGGCAAAACATTAGTTCGCCCAGTAGAGCATGTTTTATAAAAAATCTGGTGGTGGCATGCGTGTGTTGGCTGCCACCATTTCTCTTTAAACCAAAAATCTCTCGGTCATGAAGAAAAGACTTTTCTTTCTTATCTCTGTAGCTTTCCTGTTCTTTGCTTGTAACAGACAAGAGCTTAAGATACCCGAAAATTCTGATATTTTCGGTCTCGCCACCCCTATTCAGCTGAATAATAATGTTACGACTGTTTATCTTTCTGATTATTTCCCCAAGCCCCAAGTTATTGATAGTGTGGTTTCACCTGCGGGAATTGATGCTTTGCAGTTCGGTCGTACAGGTAAGATTGCCCTGAAAGTTAAGTCAGATACCTTGCCTTGGTTAATGACACTGGATGTTTATGCAAAAGGTTTTCGTTATTCAATTCCAATGAGAAAATCGCGTAAAATTAAATATACATTTTGCTTCGACCCCCATGGCAAAAAATATCATTCTGTTTACATACGCGGAGAGATGAACGCCTGGAACGCAACAGCCACACCTTTGACTTTTGTCAGAGAAGATAGCACTTGGAAAGCAAGGTTATTGCTCGAACCTGGACAATATCAATATTTGCTCGTGCTCGATGGCCAGGACCATTTAGATCCCAACTGTCAGGATAGCGTGAGCAATGGCATGGGCGGATTTAATTCAGTTCTCAAAGTAGGAAACCAGAATCCAGATTTGATACCATATTTATACACAGCTAATTATAACAAAAATTCACTGCTTATAGCAGCATCCCGTCCATTTGACCAATTGCAGGTTTTTTACCAGAATTTCTTGTTACCTTCTGCTTATGTTCACATAGCCGGAAATACTGTCAGGATTACACTGCCCCAGCAAGCACATAGTCAGAAGAGAACTTACATAAGAGTTTATGCAGCAAACCAATATGGCGTTTCTAATGATTTGTTGATACCACTGGATTATGGCAGACCAGTTATGTCGTCTTCGCAGTTGACACGTACAGATTTTCGTGCGCAAGTTATTTACAATGTTTTTGTTGATCGTTTTTACGATGGCGACAAGACTAATGACGAGCCGGTTACAGACGGTTCAGTCCTTCCTAAGGTCAATTTTATGGGTGGGGATCTGGCAGGCATAATTGATAAGGTAAAGGCAGGTTATTTTGATTCTTTGGGCGTAAATACTTTATGGATTTCGCCAATAATGCGCAATGTAAAAGGCGCTTATGGACATTGGCCCAAACCTGAGACAAAATTCTCGGCCTATCATGGATACTGGCCTATTTATTTCACAGGAATTGACCACAGATTCGGTACAGCGGCACAACTGCATGAACTGGTAAAACTGCTGCATAAGAGGCAAGATAATTTGATTATTGATTTTGTATCTCACCACGTACATAAGAAAAGCTGGTTTTACCGACAACATCCGGATTGGACTACGAGTCTTTATCTGCCAGATGGAACGCTCAACACGCAGAAATGGGACTCGCATCGCTTGACAACATGGTTTGATGTATTTCTACCCACGCTGGATAACTCGCGGCCAGAGGTTTATCAGATGGTTACTGATTCGGCTCTTTGGTGGATAAAGACTTTTGATCTCGACGGATTCCGCCATGATGCTGCCAAGCATGTGCCGCTGGTCTTTTGGCGCACGCTTACCCGTAAGCTCAAGTTGCAAGTCGAGATACCAGAAAAACGTAGAATTTATCAAATCGGAGAAACTTATGGTAGTCCAGAACTTATTTCAAGCTATCTGGGCACAGGTCTGCTGGACGCACAGTTTGATTTTAATGTTTATGATGCTTTAATAACGGCCTTGGCTGGTAACAATAATTTTGTTAATCTGCGTAATGTCTTGTCCACGAGTTTCAAATATTATGGTTGGCATAATATGATGGGATATATCACTGGTAATCAAGATCGTGGACGCTTTATTTCTTATGCTTCTGGTTCTCTGCGTTTTGATGAAGATGCCAAGCAAGCTGGTTGGGATAGGGATATTGAAGTGGGCGATACGATTGGCTATTGGCGTATGGCTGATTTGTTTGCCTTTATAACCACTATACCAGGAGTGCCCGTTGTCTATTATGGCGATGAGATAGGAATGCCCGGTGGTAATGACCCTGATAATCGTAGAATGATGATATTTAGTGGCTTGGATAAACATCAGAAATGGCTCAAGCAGCAGGCAAGTGAACTGATAAAGCTGAGACGTTCATGCTTGCCATTGATTTTTGGTGATTTCCAGTGGCTTTATACTGACAGTGATGTGATTGTATATGCACGTACATATTTTGGTAAAATAGTTATAGTAGCAATAAATCGTGCTCGTGAGTCCAGGAGCATCAGTTTCAAGATTCCGCTGCGTTTTTCGGGTGAGCATTTTAATCCAGTTTTGGGTAAGGGCAGTTTCTCGGCCGAAGGAGATAGTCTGACGGTTAACTTGCCACAAGTAGATTATTTAATCATTAAAAACTAAAAGTTAATATTATGAAGTTCACAAGGTTAGCACTTGTCATAACAATTCTCACAATGTTCTTTGGATTTGGTTGTAAGCAAAAGCAAGCGTTATTGCCGCAGGATCAAGATTTGTTGCATGATCGTATAGCTTCGTCTGTTATTTACGAAGTTAACATACGGCAATACACAAAACAAGGTACTTTCCGCGCTTTTGAGAAACATCTGCCGCGGTTGCATAAGATGGGAGTAGATATTCTCTGGCTTATGCCAATTTATCCTATTGGTAAGGTTCATCGTAAAGGTTCATTAGGTAGCTATTATTCAGTGCGTAATTATTATGGAATAAACAAGCATTATGGCACAGCACAAGACTTGCATGACTTGATACAGACTGCTCACAAGGACGGTATGCTTGTTATTCTGGACTGGGTGGCTAATCATACTGCATGGGACAATCCATGGGTCAAGGAACATCCAGATTGGTATGTACACAAAAAAGACGGTTCATTGCTCTCGCCGTTTAATTGGACAGATGTTGTAAAGCTCAATTATGACAACAAGCAGATGCGAGACGAGATGGTAAATGCCATGAAATATTGGCTCAGAGTGTTTGATGTTGACGGATTTCGTTGTGATGTGGCTATGGAAGTTCCCACTGATTTCTGGGATTCGGCACGTGTGGAGCTCAACAAAGTAAAACCCGTTTTTATGCTAGCAGAAGCAGAACAGCCAGACTTGATGCGCTCGGCTTTTGATGCTTATTATGGGTGGGATTTGTTTCACAGGATGAATGAAATTTCCCAGGGTAAGATGGATGCACGCGAGCTGAGAAAGTATTTCCGTGGGCATGCACGCCAATTTCCCCAGCGTGCAATAAGAATGAATTTTACGTCTAATCATGATGAGAATAGCTGGAATGGGACAGTATTTGAGCGGATGCGGCATAGTTACAAGACCTTTGCTGTGTTTACTTTTCTCGTGCCTGGTATGCCACTGATTTACAGTGGACAGGAAGCGTGTCTTAATCATCGGCTAAAGTTCTTTGATAAAGACCAGATTCATTGGAGAAACTGCGATATGACAGAGCTTTATCCCAAATTAATAGAGCTTAAGCACACACATGCAGCATTGCGAAGTGGTCCGCTGCGTGGTGGTTTTAGAATGCTGCGCACTTCTGATTCGACAAGGGTTTTTGCAATGCTTCGTTCTGCTGCTTATGATACTATTGTTGCAGTGTTCAATCTCTCGGATAGTGCTGTTACTGCCACTATCAAGTCCAATTTGCCCAAAGCCGATTTTACAGAGTATTTTACTGGCAAAGAAATAACACTGGCTAAGGGCGTTAAAATGAACTTGAAGCCATGGGATTACAAAGTCTTTATACAGAAAAAATAATGTTAATTCGCATATACTCAGATATTTAAAAAACAAAATAAAAATTATGAAAAAGTTATCCTTGATCTTTGCATTGATTTTACTATTCTTTGGCCTGAGAGCCCAAGATACGTGTAATATTATAACAGACGTTATTTCTACTTTTCCGGTCTTTCCTACACAAGATGGCGGAGTAACGATTTACTTCGATGCCAGCAAAGGCAACCAGGCGTTGAAAGACTATACAGGTGATATTTATGCGCATACAGGCGTGATTACAGATAAAAGTCCTAGTCCGACATACTGGTTGCATGTTGTGTCAGATTGGGGAGAAAATCTGCCCAAAACTAAATTCACACGAATTGGCGATAACCTGTATAAACTGGAAATACCAAATATTCGTAGCTATTATAGCGTCCCGCAGGACGAGAAGATACTGAAAATAGCAATGGTCATACGTAGTGGTCAGCCCATGCCTGGCTCATCTGATTATTATGTGGCACGTAATGCCGACGGCTCTGATTTCTTTATTCCGCTTTATGACAATGCCTTGAACGTGAAGATATTGAGCCCCAATTCGAGTAAGGTCATTTACAATCCAACTGGGGACACGGTCAAGGTATGTGCATATTCTATAGGTGCATCGCAAATGAAGATTTTTCTTGACGGACGGATAATTTTGACAGATACCACCGAAAGTTTGCATTTCAATTTGCTGACAGATAGCCTTGCACGCGGCAATCATCAGATTGTGGCAGAAGCTATCAGCGGACAGTCAGCTGCCTATGATACAGCGAGTTTTATAATCTTGCCTTCTGTGCAGGTAGCAGCTCTGCCAGCAGGAATGCATCCAGGTGTTAATCCTACGGGTGATTCTTCGGCCGTGTTTGTTCTCTGGGACCCTGCGGGGAAGAAGAAATTTGTCTTTCTGTTGGGTGATTTTAATGATTGGCAGATGAATACGAATTATTTGATGAAGCATACGCCAGATAATCATTATTTTTGGTTGGAAGTCAAAGGATTGGACCCACACAAGCAATATGCCTATCAATACCTTGTTGACGGGCAAATCTACTTGGCAGATCCTTATGCACATTTAATCTTGGATCCATGGAATGATAAGTACATACCCAAGACTGTTTTTCCAAATCTCAAACCGTATCCGGATAAGGCAAATGGCATTGTCAGTGTTATGCAGCTTGATGAGCCGCAGTTTGATTGGACTGACTCGAATTTTGTCCCACCAGTGAGCAAGAATTTAGTTATTTATGAGCTGTGGATCAATGACTTTGTAAAAGACCATTCCATAGTAGGCGTTGAGCAGAAACTGGATTATCTGCAAAATCTCGGTATTAATGCCATAGAGCTAATGCCGTTTAATGAATTTGAAGGTAATATTAGCTGGGGTTACAATCCAGATTTTTATTTTGCTACGGATAAGTATTATGGCACGCCGTCAGACTTCAAGCATTTTATCAACGAGTGCCATCGCCGTGGCATTGCAGTTATTATGGACATAGTGCTCAATCATTCTTTTGGTCAGAGTCCACTTGTACAGATGTATTGGGACAGCAAGAATAATCGTCCTTCGGTTGATAATCCGTGGTATAATCCCACACCACGTCATCCTTTCTGCGTGGGATATGATTTTAACCACGAGAGCCCTGCGACAAAGAAATTTGTTAAAGACGTGCTAAAATATTGGTTAACAGAGTTTCATATTGATGGTTTTCGTTTTGATTTGTCCAAAGGCTTTACACAGCACTATACAACGGATGTTGGGGCGTGGTCTGCTTATGATCAGTCCAGAATTGATATTCTTACAGATTATTGCAATTATATTAAGCAAGTAAAACCATCGGCTTATGTTATTCTCGAGCATTTTGCTGTGGACAGAGAAGAACAGGTCTTAGCCCACAATGGAATGTTGTTATGGTCTAATAGTAATTATGCTGCTGCTCAGACACTTATGGGATGGATGAGTGGCTCAGACTTCTCACGAATTTTCTATCAGGCACATGGTTTCCAGACGCCTTCGGCAGTAGGATTCTTCGAAAGTCATGATGAAGAGAGAATAATGTATAAGGCTCTGACATGGGGCAATGCTTATGCAGATTATAATGTAAAAGACTTGAATACAGCAATAGAACGCGAGAAGGCGCTTGTTCCGTTGTTTTTTTCAGCACCTGGACCAAAAATGATTTGGCAGTTTGGTGAGCTTGGTTATGATTATTCGATTAATTATTGTCCTGATGGTACGATTAGCGATAATTGCCGCACTAGTCCTAAGCCTTTGCATTGGGATTATTATACAGATTCTGTGCGCCATTCACTCTTTGAGCGTTATAAGCAAATGATTTACTGGAAAGAGACAGATTCCATATTCAACAGAGCTCATTATGTTTATAGCCTTACAGCAGCCGTCAAATACGTGAAGATTACTTCTGATAAAGAAAATATTGTGCTGGTAGGTAATTTCGGTGTAACAGATCAGACTTTTACTATTACCATGCCACATGCAGGGCTGTGGATAGACCTGTTGGCAGATTCGTCATTTGCGATTGATTCCAAGGATTTTATACATACTTATAAGCCAGGTGAATTTCATTTTTTTACTGATAGGTATGTTGCGCTATCCCCTGATACAACAGCCCCAGGTCAAGGCGCATTGCAAATAAAGATATTCCCAAATCCTGCTCATGAGTATTTTGTTTTATCTGTGGTGCCAGGCTCAGATATTCAGGTTTATAAGCTCACAGGTGAGAGAGTTTATATGGATGTGTCAAAGTCAAATTATGAGACAGTGCCCACTGTAGGCTGGAAAGCTGGCGTTTATATTGTCAGGGTTAAGTCTGCTTCGGGTACGCGAGTTGGCAAGGTAATAATTAATTAGGCACTGTTTTTTTTGCGTTTAAAGTCCCCGCTGAAGAGCAAGTCAGTGGGGATTTTTTTTTAAGTATGAAACCAAATTTTTTTCTAAACAGTGAAATTTTTATCTTGTTGTATCAAATAATGAAAACATTAAACCCTAAGTTATGGAAATAAAAGACCTTGAGCCACGTAAAGTTTTTCAATTTTTCGATGAGATACTCAAGATACCACGTCCGTCCAAAAAAGAAGAGAAAATTGTGCAATATCTCATTGATTTTGCAAAGAAGCGTGGGCTCGAGTATCAGAAAGACGAAGTCGGTAATGTTGTGATACGCAAGCCGGCAACACCAGGTATGGAAGACCGTAAGCCCGTTGTCTTGCAGGCACATGTGGACATGGTTACTGAGAAAGACACCAGTGTTGAGCATGATTTTGAAAAAGATCCAATCCAAGCTTATGTTGATGGTGACTGGGTAAAGTCCCGTGGCACAACATTGGGGGCAGATGACGGCATTGGTGTAGCTGCAATATTGGCTATTCTCGACAGTGATGATATTGAGCATCCGGCGCTCGAAGGACTCTTTACGATTGATGAAGAAACGGGTCTGACAGGCGCTTTTGCCCTAAAGGAAGGTTTTTTCAAAGGGAAAATCCTTCTTAACCTGGACTCTGAAGATTGGGGAGAAATATTCATTGGAAGCGCTGGCGGCATGGATACAGTAGCCGAATTTAACTATGAACCACAGGAGCCACCAGAAGGCATTGCTTACAAAATAATTATTGATGACTTGCATGGTGGGCATTCTGGAGACGAGATAGACAAAGGTTATGCTAATGCTATCAAGTTACTTGATCGTTTCTTGATAAAATTGCTTTATGAAATGCCATATTATCTGGCACATTTCCACGGTGGCAAGCTGCGTAATGCTATACCACGTGATGCTCATGCAATAATAATTATTGATCCAAAGCATGAGAATGTACTCAAAGAAATGTACATGAAATATCTGGCTATTTTCAAGGATGAATATGGCAAAGTAGAGCCAAATCTGCGTTTTGAGATAGAGAAAACACAGAAGCCCAACCGTATAATAGACGATGTTGTGGCAATAAAACTTTTGTGGTCATTATACGGCTGTCCGCATGGAGTCTATGCCTGGAGCAAAGACATAGAAGGTCTGGTCGAGACATCGACGAATCTGGCTACTGTCAGGACCGAGGAAAAACAAATTATCGTTGGCACATCACAGAGAAGCAGTAAAGATTCTGCCAAGGATGATATGGCAACAATGGTCAAATCTGTGTTTGTCCTGGCTGGAGCAGAGGTCTATCATTCTGACGGTTATCCTGGCTGGACACCCAATCTTGATTCACAGATTTTAAAAACTACTGTTGATGCTTTTAAGCGTCTGTTTGACAAGGAGCCAGTTGTACGTGCCATACATGCGGGTCTTGAGTGTGGGCTTTTCTTGGACAAATATCCTTATCTGGACATGGTCTCAATCGGTCCTACAATCAAGGGCGCTCACACACCAGAGGAAAAGTTAAATATCCCGACAACACAGGAATTTTGGCAGCTGCTTCTGGAAATCTTGAAAAATATTCCAAAAGACAAAGACTGAGACAGAAAAGAGATGTCTTAGTGGTGCTAAATTAACCGATGATTATCCGAAATTAAAAGATTCGTCGGATTTGTACACAGCACAAAGTAATAAAAAATACTCTGGGAAGGCACAGCCTTCCCAGAGATTTATGGGCAGTTTAAAGATACAGCAATCTTGCGTTCAAAACATCAGTACATCAGTGTTTGTAAACTTGGTGTAATTATTCTTTGTTATTCACAGAGTTAACGGTTGACCTGCGAGTTGCTTTTATAATGCGGAAAAATTTACAGTCATGAGACCTAAGAAACGTTTTGGACAACATTTCCTTAAGGACGAAAATATAGCGCGTCGTATAGCCGAATCTTTGCAATTTAAGCAGGAAGGGCGGCGGACAAATTTACTGGAAATTGGCGGTGGCACTGGCATGCTGACGCAGTTCCTTTTGCAGCGCCAGGAATATGAGCTGTTTGTCGTGGAGGTGGAGCGAGAAGCAATAGAATTTCTCTCGGAGCGTTTTCCGCAGCTGGGCGACCGCTTAATCCAGGGTGATTTTCTAAAATTGCGACTTGATGAGATGTTCAGTTATCCTTTGCCTGTGATTGGGAATATACCGTACAATATCACGGGGCCGATTTTCTTTCGAGTGCTCGATTACCGTGATTTAGTACCCGAAGCTGTGTTTATGATACAGAAGGAAGTAGCGCAGCGCATTGTAGCAGAGCCAGGTAGCAAAGATTATAGTGTCCTGACAGTAATGGTGAAGAGTTTTTATGACACAGAATACTTATTTAATGTATCGGCACAGGCATTTTATCCCCAGCCAAATGTAAAATCAGCTGTTGTGCGCCTGCGTCGTAGAGCCATTGATCCTGATATTGATGATTATGATTTTTATCGTTATGTGGTAAAGACAGCTTTTGGACAGCGTCGAAAGACAGTAAGAAATGCCTTGAAGACTTTGTACAATTTGGAGAGCGTGCCGTCAAATATCTTAGATAAACGTGCAGAGCAGCTTACATTGGATGAATTTTTCCAGTTAGCGAAATTGGTGAGATAATTTATTTCTTGTCCTTGTCCTTGAGCTGCTGACGGAGGTCTTTTACTTCATCTGACAGATGTTTAATTTTCTCGCGCAGAGCTGCTTCTATTTTACGGCTATGGCTGAGTCGTTTTTCGAATTCTTTCATTAGCCCTTCATGTTTCTCTCTCAGATCATCGAGTTCTTTTTCAAGTTTTTTGATATATTTCTCTTTTTCTTCAAATTTGATTTTCAACTCTTTCAGCTCCTGCATGGTGAGCTCCATCTCCATTTCCTGTACTCTGATGCGCTCTTCTTTTTCTTTGGTCACGAGAGAGAGTTTTTCGAGCTCAGCTTCCTTGGCCATGATAGATGTAATATCAAAGCCAATGAACAGTATTCTGTCTATTTCCAGTCCTTTGATTATTGGGACGAGGGTTGCTTTTATCCAGAATGTTTTGTTATCTAAATTAATCTCCAGGTCAAATTCTGTTTTATGTCCATTAAGAACATGCTCCCAGATTTTTTTGTATTCGTCGAGTTTTATAACAGGGATATTGAACAAATCGTAAAAATTCTTCTCTGTGGCTTCTTTGTATGTGATATTGAATTTTTCTTCAATCTGTTTGTTGACAGTAATTACTCTCTGTGATTTTGTAAATTCGATGTAATAGACGATTTCATTAAGTGCAGAGATAATGGATTCGAGCTTAACTTGCTGGTCTTTTGATTCTTCTTGTAATTTTTCCAGCTGTTTAATTGTTTTTTCCAGCTCAGCTTCTTTGTCTTGCATTTGTTGTGTTACAGATTGGCTCTGACCCAAAAGTCGCTTGGTCTCCTGGTTTATCTTTACTGTAGCCAGTGAGGAAGCTATGATTTCCGATAGAGTGTCCAAGAATTTTAAATGGTGTTCTTCGAATTTATGTATTTTGGCTATTTCAATAACTCCATAAAGTGTGTCGTGGGCGAGCAGGGGATAGACAGCAATATAATTTGGCTTAGCTTTACCCAGACCAGTGGCGAGCTCCACATAATCAGAAGGTACTTGTGTAACAGCAGGTTTTTTCTCTAATGCAACATTGCCTGTCAGACCATCGCCTAATTCAAAGTATTTTTTCTCATAAATTTTCCGATTATAGCCATAATAGCCGGCGAGCTCCAATACCTCTTTCCCGTCCTTTGTCTCGAGAATGAAAAAGGCACCTACTTGAGCATCGAGATAATCGGTAAGATTTGAAATGGTTTCATAAGCAAGTGATTGAGCATCATTGATGTAAGTTCTCAGAATTTCATTGAATTTTGCCAGACCAGTATTTCGCCAATTTTCTAATGCTTGTTGGCGTTTATATTCATCCTGTATTTGCTTTGCTTTTTTTAAATTAGATTTCAGCTTATTCAGTGTAATAGCCATTATATCTTTTTCTGAAATAGCTTCCAGGTCTGGTATGTCGTATTTCTCTTCATTAAGAGCTTGTATGAATTCTACTCTTGCACTATATTTTTTCTGTATTATTAGTATTTGGTCAACAAATGTTTCATACTCTTTATAACCGAGTTTAAATGGGTTCTCTATATCTCCTGTTATTTCTCTGTTTTGGTATAACCTGGTAATAAGCTCCTCGAGAAAATTTATCATTTTGCGATAGACAATATAATAGCCAGTTAGTAGCATGAAAAATAGGAAGAAGACGGCGAAACTACCAATAATGATAATGTTCATGTAGTGTCTTTTTACAGTCAGAAATTCCTGTTGTGGGATTAGTTTTATCAGAATCCAGAATTTGTCAGAATATCTAACAGGGTAAGCAATAAAGTATTTGCTCGAACTTATCTCACGCTTAGTCTTTCCGAAATATATTTTATTTTTCAATAATTGGCTGTATATATGATAATTAATCAATCCTGCTTTATAGGACTTTATATTACGGCTAATGGACTGAGAATTAGGGGCAAAAATGATTTTGTAACTGGGGTTTATCAAAAGGATATTTTGTAGCTTGTCCAAAGGAAGTATTCTTATTAAATTATTAACAGGAATATCCAGCCCCACAATGCCTATTAAATGCGTGGTGTTACCTTTGTTCCCCCAGAGAGCACCTACTATACGCACGAGGTTTGTACTCTCGCCTACAACTTTGGTTTCCTTTATTGGACTGATAACAATAATATCTGAGTTATATTCCTGGAATTTGTTTTCATAAGTTGTTAGCAATGAAAGCTCATCTGAACCTGCTGAGACAGAATCAGATAGTCTGTCTCTGTCTATCCATACTGCATATTGTCCTGTATAACCTCTCAGATAGTCTTTGAATTTGTAATCATAGCTATCTAAGGTGTATGGCTTCCATACAGTAAAGATATCCTTTATATGAGCATTGACTCTCAGGATATTGTATAGAAAGTTGTAGTAGTAGGAACGTCTATCTTTCTCTTTGACTTGCTTGTACTTAGTAAGAATAGATTGTAAATTTTTGATTATTAGTATATT
>JALWCU010000114.1:0-189 GCA_027015275.1 Bacteroidales bacterium
TGAGAGCATGTTCCCACTGACGGTGTGAGACCCAATATTTAGCATTCGGGAATGTAGGAATGTAATTTCCATTAACGTCAGTTGTAACAGCTCCGCCGCTGTGGTCTGCATGCAAGTGTGTGAGTATCACGTCTGTTATTTCCTCTACCAAATATCCGTTTTCTTCGACCACCTGAACAAGATTATGAT
>JALWCU010000114.1:199-13734 GCA_027015275.1 Bacteroidales bacterium
CTCATAAAGTGGCATGTAATTCTCAGGCAAGAAAGCTGCTTTTTCTCGCTGGTTAGGGGTGAGAGCATGTTCCCACTGACGGTGTGAGACCCAATATTTAGCATTCGGGAATGTAGGAATGTAATTTCCATTAACGTCAGTTGTAACAGCTCCGCCGCTGTGGTCTGCATGCAAGTGTGTGAGTATCACGTCTGTTATTTCCTCTACCAAATATCCGTTTTCTTCGACCACCTGAACAAGATTATGATTGCCGTATCTATGATAATTCTTGAAGAATTTTTCGTCTTGTTTATTCCCCAGGCCAGTATCAACGAGTATCTTATGCTCGCCATCGTCTATAAGCAAAAGACGAAGGCTATTAGCTATAAGGTTATTCTCGTCGGCTGGTAATAACTTCTGCCACAGCACTTTTGGAACAACGCCAAAGAAAGCACCACCATCTACCTTGACATAGCCAGCAACAATTGTCTTTATCTTCATTACCAGAAAGTTTTGATGAGTTTGTGCATACTAAATTTTGTTTGGTGCAAATTTTGCAATTTTTTATTAAAATAATCAGGTGTAGTGAAGTTTTTTTGGTTGTTGATACTAACAATATTTACTGGATTATTGCTCAGAGCTCAGGACGTAAGTGTGGCAGATGTTTACACAAGGTTTGGAATTGCTGGTGTTAAAATTTTTTGCAAAAACAGCCCAGATACCATTGAGACAAATGAACTTGGCGAGGCTAATCTTGATATCTTCCCTGATAACAAACCTATTGTTTTCCAACATCCACTGTACGAGACAGTCATAATGACAAAAAAACAGATTCAGCGCCACAATTGGATTGTGCTCATGCCACGTGGACAACAACTTCTCTATGCCGAGCTCTCTCTTCTTAGTGCCAAGGAATATTCCTTTGGGCTGCCCTTTTATATTAACATAATAAATCTTGACAACCCACTGGATATCAATGATGATGACCAGGATGCCACAGAAAAAATAATGTTCAAAACAGACGAAAAAGGCATAACAATTTTCCACAGCCTCGAACCAAATAAAATTCTACTGGCATTAGACGGCATGCGCCTGAACAATGAGCTTTACAAAAACGGCAAGATAGAAAACGCCTTTAATTTCGAAAAGACCATTACGCAAAACATTCAACAGATTTACGATCCTACTTATCTTATCTATGGTCCTGACGGTCTGGGCGGTGTGATACATTACTTTACCAAAATTCCTATGCTTAGCAATTCTTATAAAACACTTATTCATGGTAGCACTACACATAGATTTGAATCTTCGTCAAAGAGCTGGGTATCTAACTATCAAATAAGCCTTGCGAGCAATCGTTTCTCTTCGTACACATCAGTAACATACTGCGACTATGGAGACGCCGTAGCCGGACACAACAGACAGAACCTGCCAACCCAAGATTCGCTTTATGGTCTGCATACTTATTTTGTAAAATGGCTCGGAGATCACGACACAATGCTCACAAATTCCAATCCTTACAGGCAACTGGGCACTGGATACAAACAGCTCTTTGTTATGCAGAAATTTCGAATTAAGCTCAAGAGCCGCATCTTTCTTTTTTCCAATACTTACATGACACATACATCTGGGCTGGATATTTACACAAGTGCTACGGAATGGAATCACGGACATTTGCGTTACGCTGCTGCCAAGTATTTACCTACCAACAAGATAGTCAACGACACATACATTTACATACAACGCAAAACACGGCTATTTAATTTCGCTTCAATCGCTCTGTCTGGCCATTACATCGAAGAATACCGTTACACAAGGAAGTTTAATAATCCCGTGGGACTTCATCAAATAGAGAAACTTCAGGTCTATGACATGACAAGCGACTTTGTCAAAATCTTTCGCCTCTCCCGTCTCGCTTATGGGCTCGAATATAAATACAACTACCTCAATTCCCATGCTTTTTTCGAAAACATTATCTCTGACTCCACCTGGCCAGGTCTGACACGATACCCCACTGGTGGCACCCATGCACACTGGCTGAGCGCTTATGCCAGCTATCGCAATATGGCAAATTCTCAACTCATTATCGACCTATCCCTGCGACTTGATTATCATATCGTTGATGCAAAATTCTCCAACAGGCCGCCTCAATTGCCTCTCTCTTTTACTCGTGTCAACAAACATTATTTTGCACCATCCATTGCTATGGCATTCGACGCTTATCCCATTCCTGGCTGGCAGTCAAAACTAACCTTGGCATACAATACACATATCCCTGTTGTTGACGACTTTGGCAAGGTCTCTTTCAAAAACTTTGTAACACAGATTCCTACAGATAATCTAAAACAAGAAAAATCTTATTATGCCGAATTTCTGAACTCCATTACACCCAGCCAGTATGTAAGAATACAATTCTCTATTTTTAGCACTTTCTTCCGTGATATGATTATCCTCAAGGACACCACACTGAGAGGACAGGACAGCCTTTACCTTGGCATAGATGCTTATGATTTAGCAACAAAATGTAATATTCCCCGAGCTTTGATATATGGCATCTCTGCCTCTGTGAATATTAATGTACCATTTAACAGCAAAATCATAAAATACATGAAATTTTCTGCCTTGTTCAATTACACCAAAGGTCGCAATCTGACGGATAGTTTGCCAATCCCAAATATCGCACCATATTTCGGTAAGAACAGCCTGCTTGTCAACTTCGGGAGTGTTACGCTAACTCTAACACACTTGTACAATGGGCCAAAACCATTAAGCCAGTTGTCGCCTGTAGGCGAAGACTATATAGAGAAGGCTTCCAGTCAGGGATTTATGGCATGGCAAATACTGAACGTACGTCTGAGCTATAAATTCCATAGATTTAATTTTTATGTTGCTGTAAATAATTTGTTTGATACTTTTTATCGCCCTTTTGCATCATCAATAGATGGTAGTGGGCGAAACTTTATTGGTGGGATAAAATTTTCTTTTTAATTTTATTGCACACTGGAATCTTATGTTTAACCAATCTAAAAACGCAATCATTTGACACTCAACCAAAACGACATATACAATTTTATTAAGGCGATAAAGGAAAATTCTGACTACGACTTTAGTCAATATGCGCCAAAGTCTTTTTTCCGTCGTGTGGAAAAGCTGCTGGAAGATTATAATACAGATATTTATGATCTAATTGATAAGATTAACGACGGTAATGCAAATTTTATCCAAAAAATAGTCAATCATCTGACTGTCAATACTACAGAGCTTTTTCGAGACCCCAAGGTCTGGCATTCTATTCGCTACGGGATACTGCCAAAACTAAAAGATAATGATGTTATAAACATTTGGCATCCAGGATGTTCGTCTGGTCAAGAGGTATATTCCATGCTTATTTTACTCAACGAAGAAGGCTTGCTGGACAGGGCAAATGTCTATGGAACGGATATTAATACCGAGATACTAGATAAAGCAACAAAAGGCGAATATTCCTACAGGCTTAACATAGAATATTTTCAAAATTTTGACGATGTTATACGTAAAAATCCCCACAATTACGAGGAATACCGCAATGTCCCATACTCCAAATATTTTGGTATTGACCCGATAAATGACATTATAAGAGTCAAGCCATTTTTAAAGAAAAAAGCCAAGTTCATTAAACATGATATTACGACCTTAACCAATCCCTTTGGTAAACAATTTGATATGATAGTGTGCAGAAATTTGCTAATTTATTTTAACCGTGCACTTCAATCAAAAGTAATAAACCTATTTTACCGTCATCTTCAGTTTCCCGGCTATTTGGTGTTAGGATACCACGAAAGCATTATTGGCCCAGAGAGTTATAAATTTCACAAACACGGATATTATTATGCAAAAAAACTTATATAAATGATCAGACTAACAACATACGATCTGAAAAACTTTACAGAGAATCTAAAAGATGCCTTAGACCTGGATCTTACTGAATACTCACAAGCAATATTACGGCGGCGTCTGGAAACATTCCTGAATAAATGGAACATCGCTGACATAGATAACCTTTTTATTAAATTGCAGAACAGCCCTGCTCTGGTTAACAAATTCATCGAACACATCAGCGTTGACACCACAGAAATGTTCCGCGACCCAGGTTTTTGGCGCTATTTCAATAAATCTGTAATACCACATTTAGCCAAAAATAACAAAATAAACATCTTGGTTCCATATATCACCTCTGATGATGAGCTTTATACGCTGCTTCTACTTCTGGATGAAAACCAGCTTGTGGACCGCACACAAATAATAGCAACATCACCATTTGAAATAAATCTGCTGCGCACTGCCAGCGGTCTATATACCAATAGAAAATTATACCTGGCAAAAGAAAATTATAAACGATACAAACAAAACGAAGAAGCTGATATTACCAAGTATTTCACTATTATAAACTCAGAAGGCCAGTTTTCTACAAAACTCATCAACAAAGTAAAATTCATTAAAACCGATCTGATTACCAGCTTTTTAGATGAGCAGGACCCATTTAACCTTATCTTATTTAGGAATCGTATGCTCTACTTTAATCTTAATTTACAAAACAAAATACTCGAGGTTCTTTATTATCAACTTGCCAAATCTGGATATTTAATCATTGGTTATAAGGAAAATATCAGTAAATTTGTCTTATACGACAAATTGCATCAGATAGATAAAAGCGAAAAAATATACATCAAAAAGCATTAATTGACCACTGGCTATGGCATCAAAGTATATCATAATAGGCGGCTCAGCCGGAAGCTTTCAGGCTATATTGCAAATTCTAAACAGTATTCCCAAGGATTTTAAACATCCTATCGTGCTATGTCTCCATAGGCTAAAGCATGTACGCGGCGGATTCGTGGAAGCTCTCTCTATTAAATCCAAGATGAAAGTCCTTGAGCCAGACGACAAAACTATTATTACAGAGTCCAAAGTCTTTCTTGCACCAGCTAATTATCATTTGTATCTGGAAGTTTCAAACTCCTTTTCCCTGTCAACAGAAGAACCTGTTAATCACTCGCGTCCGTCCATTGACATAACATTTACTTCAGCTGCTTATGCCTTTCAGGATAAGGTCATTGGTATATTACTATCAGGCGCTAATAGGGATGGAGCTGCTGGCCTGAAAGAAATAAAATATTATGGTGGCACAGTAATAATACAAGACCCAAATGAAGCCAGCGTGTCAGTCATGCCCAACGCTGCTATTGAAGAAGTCGAACAACCTAATTATATTTACACTACTGAGCAAATTATTGATTATTTAAACTCAATAAATTACTAAAATGAAACACTTATTTGTTAAAATATTATTAATAATCCTGGGACTCGTCAGTGCTATGGCAATACTGCTAACAGCACAGGTAATCTATTTTGCTTATATTCAGGACTTTTACTTCATCTTTGAAAGTCTAGGAATATTTATTTCCATAGTGGGTTACATAATCATCGAAAGGCTCGAAAAAGAAAAACCAAAGGAAAAAGTAAAAATTGTCTACAAAACAATAGACAGAACCAGTGAAACAAAAACAGAAAACGAGAAAAAACAGGACGACCAAAAAGTTATAAATCAAATCGTTACATCTTGTCTCAAAGATTTGGATAAATACACAGACAGTCTCGAGGACTTTGGTGACCAACTATTCAAAAATCTGTCCCAAACCTTCAATATAGTAACTGGTATGCTTTTCCTCTGGGATAAAACCAAACAAGTGTACTACACAGCAGACACCTTTGCTTTTTACAGCGAACAGACCTACAAGGAATACAAACTCGGTGAAGGACTCATTGGCCAGGTAGCAAAAGACAAAAAAATCTTATACATAGACAATGTACCCGAAGGTTATATCGAAATACTCTCTGGACTGGGTAAAGGAAGCCCTCATTACCTGACCCTTCTACCATTAGTCAAAGACAATATTACTGTGGCAGTCGTCGAATTTGCAAGCTTCTCTCCAATACCTGAACCAACAGAAAAAATCCTCGAGACTTTGTCAAAAAAACTATCTGAATTAACTTTGACCTTCGAAGAATTATCATAAATACAGCTATGCCAAAAAGTAAGGACCTGAAGAGAAAATACAGATTTTGTATCAGTCTCAATAAGAAGGAATTAGATTTACTCAAAAAATTCTCAAAAAAATATAGCATCAGCAACAAATCACAGCTTATTCGCGAAGCTCTGATGCGATATATCATAGATAAAATGGTCGAACAAGACTACCCTACGCTATTTGAAACCCCAGATACAAGTGAAAAGAGTACAAAGGAACAAGACAACACCACTAAGACACAAAACACAATCACAACCACACACAAACAAGACGAACCACCACATCCTAAACTGTTTTGATAAGCTGAAAAATTAATTTTCAGCTTATTTTTTTTGCGCAAAAAACACTAAAAACAACATACAATGGAACGAATACTTATCATAGGTGCTGCCGGTCAGATAGGAAGCGAACTGACAGTCGAGCTCAGAAAAATATATGGCAACGAAAACGTTTTCGCTACTGACCTGAAAGAACCATCCGAAGACATAAAAAATTCTGGACCCTGGGAAATACTGGACGTCCTGGACGTAAAACGTCTGGTACATTTTGTCATCAGGCACAAAATCACGCAAATATATCATCTGGCAGCAGTCCTCTCAGGTAATGCTGAGAAAATCCCAATGCAAGCCTGGCATATTAACATGGAAGGTTTGCTAAATGTCCTGGACCTGGCTAAGGAAATAGAAGATGTCAAACGCATTTTCTGGCCAAGCTCAATAGCTGTCTTCGGTCCCTCAACCCCAAAAGACAATACACCCCAAACAACTATAGCCGAACCAACCACAGTTTATGGCATTACTAAGCTCGCGGGCGAACGCTGGTGTGAATATTACTGGAAACGTTACGGTGTCGATGCCAGAAGTATCCGCTATCCCGGACTCATTAGCTACAAGACAGAACCAGGCGGCGGCACAACAGACTATGCTGTGGAAATTTTTTATGAAGCTATAAGGCAAAAGCATTATACTTGTTTCCTCAAAGAAGACACATACCTGCCAATGATGTATATGTCAGATGCTATCAAAGCCACAATACAACTAATGCAGACAGAGCAGGACAAAATAACTGTCCGCTCAGCATATAATCTTGGCGGCATGAGCTTTGCCCCAAAAGATGTGGCAGAGAAAATAAAGCAATACATACCAGAGTTTACAATTGACTACAAACCCGACTTCCGCCAGGCTATAGCAGATACATGGCCTCGCAGCATCGACGACTCTGTAGCACGCCGCGACTGGAATCTGGAAATTGACGTTGACCTGGACAAAATGACTAAAATAATGCTCAATGGCGTTGCAGAAAAATTCGGTAAAAAACTCAGGTTTTAAGACAACTGCATTCTTATTTTGCTTGAATAAAGTTCATCGCTATACGAAGAGCCAAGACAAGCATTGATATTATTAAAAACATAGTTATAATAACATTTACAGAAACAAATAATAAAAAGAACTTGTTGGTTGAGGCTGTCTAATAACTCGAGAATTATTAAAATTTGCAGATTCTAATTCTACTAATTGATAAAAATTTAGCTTTGCTTTTTCGTCCTTGCATAGAGGTCAAACACTTTTTAGACAGCCTCAATGTTTAAGATTTTCCATATTAGAACATTTTAATCCCGTTATAAGGCTGCGAAACACTCACACTCTTTCAAAAGAGCAAGTTTTTTTGTAAATTTCGATTGCACTATTATTGAGTAAAAACTATACACATGAAAAAAGCTATTGCTATCACAATACTGGCACTGTTGAGCCTAAATAGCTTTGCAATTCTCCCGGCAGCGCTGCCAAATACCAGCGTCATCTTGCACCAGACTGCCGGGACCTTTGGGCAAAATTTCATATTTTTTGCCTTTACCTTTGCTCTGAGTCTCATTGGTAGCTACTTAATCTATGGCATACTCGTAGGTCCGGCAGCTTTGATAGGCGTTTATATCTTGACTAAGGATAAGCAACAGCGAATTTATGCTTGGGTGGGGCTCATTCTGGGTACTCTGCTTGGTATTACACTTAAAATCTTAGCACTAAGCTGATGAAAAAATTTCTGTTCATACTCGGTCTTTTCTTCCTTTCCTGGTCGTGCCACACGCCTATGTCATGCGTAGAACGACATCCAGAAAATTATATCAACAAAGGCATTACTGTCAATGGATATGCACAAGACTGGCTAAAGGACTTCCACGGATTTTATTTCATTGTGCTGACAAACAGAAATTACAATCACCACATCATTGTGTACAAGCAAATGCCAAGCATTAGACTGCATCAACGCATAAAAGCCACGGGTCATCTGCTCAAGGCAAAAACACGCAATAGAAATACTGTTTACATCCTCTTGGACACAAATAACTATACGTTCAAGATTCAAGGCGATTCGGGCAAAATCGCTATGCCACTGCGATTTAGAGACACTTTGCCCACCCTTCTGTGGTTCAAGGAAAAATAGCAGAATTCTCTTCTTTACGGTTCAAAATAATTTTTGATTGTAAAGCCGTTCTCCTTTAGAAAACGTTCTTTCTTTGCCTCTTTCAGGTCGCTATTAACCATTTCTGCAATCAGCTGCTCAAGGGAATATTCTGGTTGCCAGCCCAGCTCCCTGCGTGCCTTGGAAGCATCACCAACCAGCAAATCCACTTCTGTAGGTCTGAAATAACGCGGATCCACTCGCACAAGCACATCACCTGGCTTGACATGCTCACGCAAATCGCGATACTGCGCTGAGTCGCTAACCTCTGCTGCAATGCCTATCTCTTCAGTGCCTTGTCCTTGAAATTCAATCGTTACACCCACCTGGGCAAAAGCCATTCGCACAAATTCCCTGACAGAAGTGGTGCGGCCCGTAGCTATTACAAAATCATCAGGACGATCATGCTGCAAAATCATGTACATTGCTCTGACATAATCCTTTGCATGGCCCCAGTCTCTTTTGGCAGATAGATTGCCGAGAAATAGATTTTTCTGCATGCCGAGCACGATTCGGGCAACAGCACGCGTAATTTTGCGTGTAACAAAGGTCTCACCGCGGATAGGCGACTCATGATTAAACAATATGCCATTGGACGCAAAAATCCCATAAGCCTCACGATAATTGACTGTTATCCAGAAGGCATATAGCTTAGCAGCTGCATAAGGACTACGTGGATAAAACGGTGTTTTTTCTGTTTGTGGCATCTCCTGTATTTTGCCATAAAGCTCACTTGTTGATGCTTGGTAAAAACGCGTTTTATTCTTCAGTCCCAGAAGACGTATTGCTTCGAGAAGGCGCAATGTACCCAGTGCATCTGAATTTGCAGTGTATTCAGGCGTTTCGAAACTAACCTTGACATGGCTCTGTGCAGCAAGGTTATATATTTCGTCAGGCTGCACGTCCTGAATAATACGAATCAGGTTTGTAGAGTCTGTCATGTCTCCATAATGCAGAATAAAATTCTGGTTTGGCTCATGTGGGTCTTTATACAAATGGTCTATCCTGTCTGTGTTAAAAAGCGAAGCACGCCTTTTTATACCGTGTACGATATAGCCCTTTTTTATGAGAAGTTCGGCAAGATATGCGCCATCCTGGCCTGTTATACCTGTTACTAAAGCTACTTTTGACATGCTGTTTACTTTTTGGTATTGGTTAAATGAAAATACAATTTAGCATATTGCTGCGAAATATTAGAACAAAAATAATCTTTTACGTTCTCGAGCCCAAGTTTTACCAGCTCTCTACGCAAGTCAAAATTATCACACAAACGCACAATAGCATCACGTATCTGACTCTGAGAAAAAGGATTGACCTTGATAGCACCGCTACCAGAGACAGATAACATTGGCTCAATATTGCTTGTTATCAAAGGCACTCCACTGGCCTGCGCTTCGAGAATCGGCAGACCAAAACCCTCATAGAGCGAAGGGAAAACAACAAGGTCAACCTGGCTATACAATTCTCTTACCTGCTCATATTCAAGTGTTTCCCACACAACATATTCGAGATTGCTGTGTGATAACAATTCCTGCTGCTCACGGTCTGGCTTGCCCACAATAACCAGGGTAATGTCCAGTCCATCAATAGCTTTTATGATACGCTCGAGATTCTTGTTTTTCTTGACACCAATGGCAAGAGCATAGCGTACCCTCTGTCGCACATCAATATTATCTCTATGCCAACTGTCTGGTATGCAGTTTGGTATATAATGAATCTTGTCTTCGGCTGCCGGACTTATCCCCATTACTTCGCGTGCAGTAGCCTGTGAAATAGCTGTTACTGCATCAGATGAGACTATTGGAAATTTTATCCATAATAAGGTCAATATCTTCTGTGCTAAGCGAGAGCGATTGTCCAGCAGACTACCCAGGTCGTGATAAGTAACAATCTTTTTGCCACAGACAAAAGGCGCAATATAAGTTATATCGCCAGTAATATGGATCAAGTCGAACTGACGGAACTTCTTGCAACTTCGGATAACGAATAGAATATTCTTGATCTTTCCTGACACACCTTCGTGGAAAGGCAGATAGAAATTTCGAAATTCTATTGTCTCAGGCAAATGACGCTGGACCGAAGCAAAAAGATTCTCTATGCTATGAAACTTTGCCGAAGGCTTGCGAAAAATGTATAGTACCCTGAGCTTGCGTGCTGAACTCATCCAAGAATACGCTTTTTGAATTCCTTTTCAAATTCTTCTCTTATCTGCGACTCAAAAGGCTTGAGCATCATTGGAATATTAATGTCAAAATCAATACTATTTTCCAGCACTTTAAGCGCACCTTTGAGTTTAATACCCTTGGCCATAGCCACAAAGTTTGCCATGTCATCCTGCCAGTTTTCTTCTTTTATGGATATGTCGTCTGCATACTCGCTCTTGAGCTCATCGAAGACCTTTTTCATTTTTGCAATAATCTCATCCTTGGCCAGATTGTGTGGAATAGATACTTTCATAATTGTGTGATTTTTTGGTTTAAACAAATAATTCTGCGATCAAACTATCTGCTATTAGTTTACCGCGCATTGTTAATGCAAAGTTACCTTGTTTATTGCGATAAAGAAAACCCTGTTGCTCAAATTGCTCGATTTGTTGGCTAATATTCTGATAATATGTGCTAAAGTTTTGCTTCAAATATTCAGTGTCAATGCCTTGATATGTACGCAAATGAGTCATAATGTACTCGTTAAATTTATCCCTTTCAGATAATTTTTCTTTATGTTGATGGGTTTTGTTCTGTGATATTTCTTTTAAATAAATCTCAATATTAGCTATATTCCAATATCTATAATCACCGCCAAAAGAATGTGCAGCTGGTCCCACTCCCAGGTATGGTTCACCTGTCCAATACGAAAAATTATGACCCGAGAGAAAACCTTGCTTGGCATAGTTTGAAATTTCATAATGCAAATAATCGTGTCCTATCAAAGACTTTGTTATAGTCTCATACAACCGGGCAAATGTATCGTCATCTATAGGCTTGAGCTTACCCATACGCTGCCATTTGCCAAAAACCGTCTCTGGCTCAATGGTTAATGTATATGCCGATAGATGCGGCAAATGCAGGCTATAGAACTTTGACAGATTTAGCTCCATACTATAGAACGGGTCAACTGACCCAGGAATACCATAAATAAAATCAATAGAAATATTCTGAAAACCAATATCTTGTGCGGTAATAACAGCGCTGTCAGCCTGGTGCGCATCATGGCGTCTTCCCAAGACTTGCAAGTCCTTGTCAACAAAAGATTGCACACCAATACTGAGCCTATTAACGGGCGTGATCCGCTTCAGAGCCCGTGCAAATTCCACAGAAAAATCATCTGGATTGACCTCGAGAGTTATTTCTGCATCGGTCCTAACAGGAAACAGCGAAAAAATTTTCTCTAAAATCTCATTAATCTCCCTGGCAGAAAACAGTGAAGGCGTCCCACCGCCGAAATAGATTGTGTCAATCTGCCTGTGAGCGAAAAAATTTTTTTGTAGCTCTAATTCACGCAGCAATGCGGACAAAAATTCATCTTTTAAGTATTTTGTACGGCTGGTCAAGACTATTGAATAAAAATCACAGTAATAACACTTTGATTTACAGAATGGTATATGCACATAAATACCTGACATTAATTTTAATAATTGTGTTAAGCATTTTTTTATGAAAGAGAAATTTATATCTTTGGTTAAACACAAAAATATAAAAATTATGGAACCTAATATTGATTGGAAAAACTTAAGCTTTAATTACATCAAGACAGATTACAATGTACGTGTACATTACAAGGATGGACAATGGGGTAAACTGGAAGTTACCTCTTGGGATTACATTCCGCTTCACATGGCTGCCACTTCTCTGCATTACGGCCAGGAAGCATTCGAAGGCATGAAAGCATACCGTGGCAAAGACGGGAAAGTCCGTATCTTCCGCTGGCAAGAGAATGCCAAGCGTTTTCGCAATTCTGCCAAAGGTATTTTAATGCCCGAGGTACCCGAAGAATTATTCCACGAAGCTGTTACTACAGCAGTGCGACTTAACGAACGTTTCGTACCGCCTTATGGCACAGGCGCTTCGCTATACATCCGTCCTTTACTAATAGGTATTTCTCCTATTGTAGGCGTACACCCTTCGCATGAATATCTATTCCTTGTTTTTGTGCTGCCAGTAGGTCCTTATTTCAAAGGCGGCTTCAAGCCACAAGACTTTATGATTATCCGTAAATATGACCGTGCTGCACCGCTGGGAACTGGAAATATCAAAGTTGGTGGTAATTATGCAGCAGGACTGAGAGCTACAGAAATGGCACAGTCCAAGGGCTATGCCAATGCTTTGTTCCTCGACCCAAAAGAAAAGAAATACATTGACGAAGCCGGACCTGCTAATTTCTTCGCAATAAAAGGCGATACTTATGTTACGCCAAAATCACAATCAATCTTGCCTTCTATCACCAATAACAGCTTGCAGCAGCTATGTAAACACCTGGGCTACAAGGTAGAACAACGGCCTATACCTGTCGAAGAACTGGCAGAATTCACAGAAGCTGGTGCATGTGGTACGGCTGCGGTTATCACACCAATAGGAAAAATCTTTGACGAAGAAACGAACAAAACATACATTTATTCAAAGGACGGAAAACCTGGTAAAATAACTACAGAGCTTTATAACACTCTGACTGGCATTCAGTGGGGTGATATCGAAGACCCATTCGGCTGGGTAGAGATAGTTGACTAAAAACTTCTAAGCCAACACAAATCGCCCCGCAAGCCCAATTGCTTGCGGGGCGATTGCATTTATAATTGTACTAATTGTCTGAGCTCCTCGGCAGTAAAAGCAATTATCAAAAATTTAAAATGCAGCTCTCTTATCACATTCAAAATTCATTTCTATAAACATTACATAGCTTTTCGGATCAAATCATGGACTTGCTCGGCTGTCAGGTCTATGGGATTAGTGCTCATTGCCCCGTCATTAATAGCCTTGTGGACTACCTCTGGAATTTGCTCTTCCTTGAGCCCTGCCTGTGTTAATGTGATTG
>JALWCU010000115.1 GCA_027015275.1 Bacteroidales bacterium
TAACATTTGCAATTGTTCTGGTTACTGTCTTCTCCGGTTGTAAAAAAGACCAGAACACTATCGCAGGGACAATTAATTACAAGGATGTTGTTACTGGAAACATTAGAATAGCAGATTATGCAAAAGTCTATTTAGTTGATCCCAATGGAACTGTAGTAATGAATACCAGAACAGATGATCAAGGAAAATACATGTTTTCTCCTGTTCCTGACGGAGAATATCATGTTGAAGCAACTAAATCTACAAATGCAACCGATTACTCTGGAAAAAGCAATGCTGTACAAGTAAAAGGAAGCGATGTTGTGGATTTGTCTTTTACACTTAAAAACCACTCTACAGGAATTTATGGACAAGCTATAATAGTAGAAAATGGTACTCAATTCACGAGTTCCAATACAAAGGTTGCTATTCTTCGAAGTAATGACAATACCCCTCTTAATGTCATCAACTGTGACCAAAATGGCTATTTCTACTTTAAAAACTTAGAACCAGGCACTTATGATTTTGTGGCACATTATCAAGAAAATAATGTAGAATATTGGGGCTATGTCGATAGTATAAGTGTTAATAACGGTGAAGTTAAAAAAATTAACATATACTTAACAGAATATAAGAAATAGCAATCTCCTAAGATTACTCTTTTCCGGGGCGCTGATGCGCCCTGTTTTTTTTATTTTTATTTTTGTCTAAAAAAACTAAGGATGCGCATACTCAAAATCATACACGGCTTTCCACCGCTATATAACGCTGGATCTGAAGTTTATTCGTATTCTATCGTTGAACAGCTTTCTAAATTACATACTGTCCTTGTATTCACGCGCGAAGAAAATGTTTTTGCTCCTGATTTTCAAATTAGACGTGAAAAACGCTCGCGTTACGATGTTGTCTATGTCAATATGGCACGCGCTAAAGACGGTTACAATCATCCTATCATAAACCAACGATTTGCTCAGCTAGTTGATGAATTCAAACCTGACATTGCTCACATTGGACATCTGAGCCATCTGTCAACTGGCATAGTTGATGTGCTTTATGAGAAAAAAATCCCGATTGTCTATACATTGCACGACTACTGGCTAATGTGTCCACGCGGGCAATTCCTGCAGCGAAATTTTGACGGCAAAAATCTTTATCAAGTCTGCGACCGACAAGACAATCACAAATGCGCTACTACCTGCTACTCAATGTACTTCTCTGGCTATAATAAAGACGGAGACAATGCACTTTGGCATATGGACGCTATGACACCGCCTTATGACACAACAGACGAAATTCGCCACTGGACTAACTGGATAGCCACTCGTCAAATGGTTATGCGCGATATTGTCCGCAAGGTTGACCTATTCATTGCGCCTTCGCGCTATTTGATGAACCGCTATATTAAAGACTTCTGCGTGCCAA
>JALWCU010000116.1 GCA_027015275.1 Bacteroidales bacterium
GTCTCGTTGTTGAACGCAATTATCTGGTTAATACTGGCAGTATCAGGAGATATAGTAAAATCAACTTTGGGATTCGGATAAACATAAACTGGCTGCATACTCTCACTTTCCTTATTACAATAGCCTACTGCCTTGAGCTTCACCATGTATGTACCACCATTTATAAACGTATGAGCCGGATTGGTGTCTGCTACTACAGTTCCATCACCAAAATCCCATTGATAGTATCTTGCATTACTGGAATTGTTATAAAACTGCACATTGAGTGGTGCGCATCCTTCGTTTTGATCCATAGTAAAACTGGGCACAGGATCAAAAGCCGTTATCACTATATCAGACCGTATCGTGTCGTAGCAACCATAGGAATTTCTGGCACTTACCCAAAAATTATATCTTCCACATCCAGGATAAGCATGAATAACCGGATAAATAAGATGCTCAGTAATGCCGTCGCCATAGCTCCATGTAAAATCTTCATAATTCGGTGTATTGTTCGTAAACCCCACAATAGTGTCTGGATAAAAACTTACAGTGGAGTCAATGCCAATGTTTAATATGGGTTTGGGATAGACCGTTACTGTCGATTGTGTGCTATCCTTACACAAACCATGATATGCATAGACTCTGACATTAAATCGCTTTAAATACAGGGTATGGTTAGTATAAGTGTGTGTTGTAGCTCCAGTTGTATTTGCATAAGATGAATCACCAAAATACCAATTGAATGTTGCATCGCCTGAGATTCTGGGGGTAAAGGTAATGGTCAATGGCGTACATCCAACAGATGTATCTACACTGAAAAGAGCATAATTAGGCGGCTGATCCAGATATCGGCTCCTTGCTGATTTGGCACATCCATTAGCATCGACCACGTAACCAGTATAAAAACCCGTATTCAGATTGGTGAAGGTCTTGTCCTTCTGAAAATTAACACTGTCAAGGCTGTATAATAATGGCGCCTGGCCACCAGAGGCAATAATGGTTATCGCGCCATTTGCAGCTCCATTACACTGAACATCGTTGACCACAATAGTATCAATTCTGAGCAAAGGAGGATTAGTTATGTCAAAAGAATAATAATTTGCAGACGTACAGCCATGTTCATCGCGAGAAAGCAGGGAATAATGCCCACTTGCTAAATCCGTAAACAAAGAGTCTGGTTGCCAGGTCTTCCCGCTATCTATGGAATAATCAAGTTCACCAGTGCCGCCGCTTGCTTGTATCAGAATACTTGCATCTGTATCATCATGACAAGTAATAGGTGTAACATTGTATGAATCAAGATATAATCTATCTGGTTCTTTAATTGTAAAAGCTTCTGAACTCTGGGTACAACCCATTGAGTCTTTGACAGTCGTATAATAAGATCCACCAGGTATATTGTTAAAAATATTTGACTCTTGATAATCAGTTACTGTCCTACCTATCGGCGTGTAGCCATAAGAAAGAGGTGAAGTTCCACCATGTGCAAAGATTTTAATCACAGCAGTAGAATCACCATAACAGGTCTGAACATCTGTATGCGTTACCGAATCAATTACCAACGAAGGTGGCTCTGTAAGCGTAATATTAGTATCAATCTGACAATGATAAATATCCTCTGCCATTAAAGTATAATTTCCAGGGCCGAGCGATGGAAAATAATTTGCAGATGTTATCGATGTATCACCATTATCGTGATTAATAAGATAATATTTGTACGGACTCTTACCACCCTTTGGATACATCTGCACATATCCATTTTGCAGCCCATGACAGGTAATACTCTGGTAAACAAGACTATCTACAACAAAAGTATCGGGCTGACTAATGTAGATAGACTGAATATACCATATCTGGCAATTATGGGCATCTTTTGCCGAAATATTATAAAAACCAGAATACAGCCTGGAAAATAAACTATCTTGGACAAAAGTTTTACCACTATCTACCGAGTAATAATAAGGCCGTGTACCCCCTGAAATATTTATAGCAATCTGCCCTGTAGCAGTACCATGGCACGAGTCAACATCCAGCTTTGTTACCGTAAGAAAGTATAAAGGCTTGGGCTGAGAAATGCTTATCGACGCATGGGTTTTCAGGCAGCCGCGAGAGTCAATAACATAAGGCACATAATTAGAAGCTGATGGCAAATTTCCAAAATAATTAGTATCCGACAGAGTAACGCCATTGTTTATAGAATACTGATACGGTGGCGTACCTCCACTCACTTGCATAGTAATCGAACCAGTACTATCCCCATAACATGTCTGCACATTCTGTACAAGTATTGTATCAAATGTAATTTCACTTGGCTGATTCACAACTAATTGAGAGCCATCAACCATGCAGCCATTGTTGTCCTTCACCTGTACTGTGTATGTTCCTGACATTACCTGAATAGTATCTCCCACAATGTAAGAAAATGTAGAATTGCCATTAATGGAATAAAGTAATTGTCCTGTGCCACCAGTAGCATTTACATATATCCAGCCTGTCTGGGTTTGATAGCACTTTGCATCTCCACTCTGCTGATCTGTTATTACAAGTTTTGGTGGCTCTGTTATAGTAACAGCCGTGCTGGTATCTGTACAGCCCTTGCTATCGCGGGCATAAGGATAATATGTCCCTGCTTTTAAGCCGGAAAAAGTATTGGAACTCTGCAAAGTATTACCCTTGTCAATGGAATAAGAGACAGGCGAGGTACCACCAGTTGTATAAATATTTATTTTGCCAGTGGAATCGCCATTGCAGGTCTCCACATTCTCATGCGTTACACTCAGAATCTCGAATTTAGGTGGCTGGCTAATTTTTATATCTGCCCAGGCACTTGTACACCCATTACCGTCTTTGACCAACGGACGATAAGTACCTGCTGGCAAAGATGCAAAATAGTTCAAAAGCTGAAACGTATTACCATTGTCAATAGAATACTCTATAGTAGGCGTACCACCCTGTGCAAAAATTTCTATACTTCCTGTGCTATCACCATAGCAGCCAGTTATATCTGCATAATGCACGCTGTCTATTTGCAGCAATGGCGGCTGTGAAATTGTTACATGCTCCGGACCGTCCGAGCAACCATTAGAATCAACCACCACGGCGGAATAATCTCCAGCTGGCAGCGAGCTAAAGGTATGATTCATAGAATAGCTACTGCCACCATTTATTGAATATTTCAATGTTCCTGTGCCTCCTTGAGCATTTATCGTAATGCTGGCAGTGGAATCCCCATAACACGTTGTAACATCTGTCTTGTTAATAGAATTTATAACTACTTTTTCGGGTTGGGTTATTGTAATGGCCGAAGTTGTATCCAAACAATTATTCAGGTCTTTGACAAGCACAGAGTAATCGCCAGCACCCAGATTCTGAAAATAACCTGTTGTTTGATAAGATTTTCCAGTGTCAATAGAATAGGTCAAATTGCCATATCCACCCGCTGCCTGCACATTGATACTTGCGTTCTTGTCGCCATAGCAACCTGTAACATCTGTTTTGGAAGTGCTAAGTATGTGTATTTCATACAAGGGATCAATTCTATAATCTCCCTGATCATAGTAACAGCCATTGCCATCCTTGACCACAACATCATAAGTACCAGTATCGAGTCCGGTAAAATCCGAAGATGACTCGAAAGTGCCATTTCTACCTGTTATAGAATAAGATAGTGGGCTAGTACCATTATATACGGTGATATTAATCTGACCATTTTTACTATAAGAACAAGGTTTTATGTAACTGGTATCCACGACAATATCTGGCTTTGGCGGCTCACTAATTGACAGGTAACCTGCCGATAATATACATGCACCGGCCGAGCGCACCTGTGTCAGATAAGAGCCACCGCTCAGATTCGAGAATAAATGCGAAGTATCTGACGAGGGTGCAGTCCAGGTATTACCTCCATCAATGGTATATTCAAAAGGCGTTAGCCCCCCTGTAATCGCCACATTTATAGAGCCATCAGAATATCCACCGCACGTAACATCAGTAATTGTTGTATCGACAAGCTTAAAGTCCACAATATCAATCTTATCCAATGCAATATCAGCCCTATCTGCGATGGAATCGTCATCTCCGCTGGTCCAGCCCCGAAAAACTATATAAACTACTGAATCATTGGCATATTGATTTAAGCAAATTACCTTTCTGTGCCAATCTGGCCCCTGATTACCTATAATTGTGGTTAGATTTGTCCAAGACGAAGAATCAGTTGATATTAGCACGTCCAGATGATTGATAAACTGGCCATACATATTGTAATAAAATGAGAGTATAGGGTTCTTGGTACCGCTAAAATCAAACTTGCCTACAAGGTCAGCCTTCCGTGCTGGATTATAGAGATTTGAGTCGCTCTCAATGTAAATATAGTAGTCTCCGTCATAAGCTCCAGGAGGACCTGTCAGAGGCGTAGGTGTTGTATCCTGCCAGCGAGTCCAGTCGATATCATCAGTAGTTGATTGCATCCAGACTCCCAGTCCGTTCTCAAAGCTTTCGTGTGAAGGCAATGGCGTCTGTCCAAAAAGGAAACTATTCATTACCAGGTATATAACTATTAATAGACTTATTTTTTTCATTCCAGGGAATATTTTATTTTTATAACGTAAAAAATTCCATATATAAGATTGCGAATTTACTTTTAAAGTTGCAAGTTATCATAAAATTAAAAAAAAATGGTTATAGCCGTAGATTTCGATGGCACAATTGTAGAAAATCGTTATCCCAAGATAGGCAGGCCCAAAAGATTTGCTTTTGAGACTCTCAAGGAATTACAACGGAAAGGGCATTTATTAATTCTGTGGACCTTTCGAAGTGGTGAACTTCTGCAAGCAGCAGTAGAGTTTTGCCGCAAGAATGGTGTCGAGTTCTGGGCTATCAATGCCAATTCGCCAGATGAAATTTTTGATCCAGCAAAAGACAGTCGCAAGATTCTGGCAGATATTTATATTGATGATCGCAACTTTGGCGGATTTGCCGGCTGGGGATCAGTATGGCAGGAACTTATTAATTAATAATTGTCAAAATGAAATTTTCTTTTTCCAAATTTTTAATGTATTTTCCGTCCAAGTAAAGTTTAGGTATTTAATCATGGAAGATTTATTTATCAAAGGTACAAACAGAAGTCCCACAATAGATTTCAAAGTCAGTGGAGAGCTCACACTAAAAGGGGTCTCTATTTTGGAGAACGCCCATGATTTTTACAAAAAACCTGTGGAATGGATGCGGGAATACATTCTAAATCCTGCAAAAAAAACAGTAGTCAATTTTATGCTTGACTTTTTCAACACAAGTTCACAAGTCCATATATATGAAATGATTAGCCTTATTTCTGATCTCAAAGGACTGGGATATCCTGTAGAAGTTAACTGGTTTTATTCTGATGAGGATTTCCGTGAGCTTGGGGAAGACCTCTCTCAATTCATTGGAATAAACTTCAATTTTTTCCAAATAAGCTCAGACTAATAATTTTCTTTTAGACCCATATCTTTCCAGTCATCACCCGTATGATCATAATAAGTAATTAAGCGGTGCCTTGCTATATTGAGGTAAGCCGTTATTATTGAATATTTGCCATCAGGCAGATAGTCAAAGATTTGTGAAGAAATTATATGAATGCCACTAAATGCCAACTCATTAAAACCTTGACAATCTTTTATAATTTTCTCAGCGCCAGTAGAATGATTTTTCCAGCCACACAGATTTTTGTTTTTATTATCAAAGAGTAGTGTCCTGTCCGTCGAGCGTCTTTGTGTAGCCAGTGTCGCTATGGAAGCCTTTCTGTGATGGCTCACAAATTTTTTCAGATCAATATCAGAGAGTATATCAACGTTATAAACCAGAAAAAACGGTACATCTGACAGATACCATTGGGCTTTTTTTATTCCTCCACCTGTGTCCAGGAGCTCTTCTCGCTCATCAGAATAGACTATCTCAATGCCAAAGGACTCATTCGCCTCCACGAAGTCTATAATCTTCTGCGCAAAATGATGAACATTAATTATTATCTGGTCAAATCCTGAATCTTTTAGTTTCTCAATGACACACTGTAAGAGAGGTTTGCCTTGAAATTCTACTAATGCTTTTGGACGGTCGTTTGTCCATGGTCTAAGCCTCGTACCTAGGCCAGCAGCCAGAATCATTGCCTTCATTTATCTTCACTCTTAACAAATTTGAACTCTATGTTTGGGAATGACTCTTTTAACTTTTGTCCAAATTTATAAATAGGTGATTTTTCATCGCTGTATAACCACCTTACCGTAACCACAGTCTCTTTATTAAGCTGCTGTAAAATAGAGAAAAGCTTTTCTATCGCCTTCTTAGCTGACGTGCTTAATTGCTTGAAATCAAAAATAATAGGGGTAAGATTATGCGGATTTTTCTCATATTCCTCGAACCAGCGATAAACAGGCGAAAAGAAAGCCTTAGCATCTCCTACTGTACAATTACCTCTAAAAAAATAATTAGAATCATCAGAAGAGAGAACTATCTCTGGAGTTTTATCCGTAGGCTTTATGTTGAGAGCCGAAAAATGTGGGGTTTCTTTTTTCAAACGTATCTCTATAGAAATAAAGCTATAATCATCATCTACTTTCACAAAAGAATAATTAATTTTTTCTCGTGTTTTCATTCTCAAATTTATAAGACCAAGACCTGCATTAATTTTAGGTGTCCCATTCTTGAAGACCCTAAGAATATCACGATGTTTCTCTGTCAATTCGCGAACAGACAAAGTATTGATATATTCCAAATTCTTACGTACAGTATCTATTTTTTCGTTCTTAATATAATTACCTGTAGTAACTATCAGATAATCATCCTTTTCTGCAATATAAAAAATTCCATAATGCCCAAGCTTTTTGTTTATTTCATAATCATCTGCATGATTAACAACATTTTGCAAGAGTTCTACAATTATATTGAAAATTTTATTCTTGTTAGATGCCCTGCCCTTGATCCTCTTCTCAAGCAACGATAACATATAGACTATTTTGTCCTGTACAAAAATACCAGAAATTGTAAAAATTAAAGAGCAATTAACTAACTGAAAATAAGTCTGTTTTATAAGCTCAAGGTTTTGAGCTGTATTAAAATTCTCTTTTTTTTCTTTTTTAGAAGGACTGATCTGGGTCTGCATGAAAAATATAGAATACTCATCATCCAGGTCCACAAAATCATATAAAAGTTTATTATTAGACTTGCGCGCAATCTCTATAAGCCCCAGACCAGCTCCACCTTTCTTAGATAGCTTTTGCTGTTCTAAAATTTCACGATAATATCTCTTGAGCTCGTCCTCAGCCAAATTATTTATCTTGTCAATATGAGAGGTGATATTTCCCTTCTCAGATATGGCAATATGATTGATAGTCGTTATAACAAACTGATTTTCTATATGTTGTATAATAAGCCCACCGCTTTTATCGGCATTACCAGGCGAGAAAACTTGATGACGCGTTATATTCTGCAATCCTTCTACCAAAATAAAATAAACACGCTTGCGTATCTTGATGTTCTCATTGAGAAGCTGTAAATTCAATTCTGCCAAGGATAAGATAGAATCTGTTATACCACTGGTGAAATGCCCAATGTATGCATACTCAATATTATTCTTCTCAAGAGAACGAAATATCAATAAAGTCCTACATTCGTCTCTCGAAACACTACCAATATTTTCCGGATTATTTTGCTTCATAAATGGATGAAAATATTTATGTAAAATAAAAAAAATTAAAATATTTTTGCAAAACAAAATTCAATCTCTCACTCCACGTATCCATAAAAATAGAAAAAATTTTCGTATGAAACAGGATGAAGCCGAAAAAAGAATAAAACAACTCAGAAAACTGATAAATGAATATGACTACTATTACTATGTTATAGCTCAACCTAAAATCTCTGACTATCAGTATGATATGCTAATGAAAGAGCTTATCGAGCTCGAGAGACAGTACCCCCAATTCTCAGACCCTAATTCCCCGTCAGCAAGAGTAGGAAATGACCACGACCAGAGCTTTGAGCAGGCCCCACATGATTATCCAATGCTCTCTCTGAATAATACTTATTCGCCAGAAGAATTACTGGAATTCGACCAGAGAATAAGGAAAACACTCTCAGAACCTTTTGAATATGTCTGCGAACTTAAATTTGACGGCGTCTCCATTAATCTTAAATACAAAAACGGTAAACTCATCCAGGCCGTTACACGTGGCGATGGCACAAAAGGAGATATAGTTACCGACAATGTTAAAACTATCCGTGCCGTACCTCTTGTACTGAGAGGAGATGACTACCCCGAACAATTCGAAGCTCGAGGAGAAATAATAATGCCACACAATTCATTCCATCGTCTCAATGAACAGAGAAAAGAACAGGGACTGAGCGAATTTGCCAATCCACGTAATGCAGCAGCCGGTTCACTCAAACTACAAAACTCAGCCGAAGTAGCAAAGCGTGGACTCGATAATTTTATCTATTACATCATAGGAGATAAATTGCCTTCTGATTCACATTTCGAAAATCTACAAAAAGCTCGTCAATGGGGCTTTAGAATCAGCAAACACATAAAAAAGGTAAACGACCTACGCGGCGTCTTTGATTTCATAGAATATTGGGAAAGAGAAAGGAAAAACCTGCCTTTTGACATCGACGGAGCCGTAATAAAAATAGACTCTATCAGACAGCGAAAAATACTCGGAGAGACTGCAAAAGCCCCACGCTGGGCAATCGCATATAAATTCAAGGCAGAACGCGTATCCACACGCCTGCTATCAGTTGATTTTCAGGTAGGTAGAACTGGAGTCATTACACCTGTTGCCAATCTCGAGCCAGTACATCTTGCAGGTACAATAGTAAAACGCGCTTCGCTGCATAATGCCGATATTATCAAAGACCTGGACCTTCATTATAATGATTACGTCTATGTCGAAAAAGGCGGCGAAATTATTCCCAAAATTGTGGGGGTGGACAAATCCAAACGCAAACCTGACGCTCGTCCTGTAGAATTTATTACACACTGCCCTGCATGCGGGACATTACTTGTGCGAGACCCAGACGAGGCTGCACATTATTGCCCAAATACCTGGGGCTGCCCACCACAAATAATTGGACGTATAGAGCATTTTGTCAGCCGCAAAGCTATGGACATACTCATGGGAGAGGCTACTATCAAACAACTCTATGATGCTGGTCTGGTCAAAAATGTTGCAGATCTATACGACCTACGCTACCAGGATCTTATCAAATTAGAGCGCTTCGCGGACAAGTCAGTAAAAAATCTCCTCGAGAGCATTGAAAAAAGCAAACAAGTACCCTTTCAGAGAGTAATATTTGCACTGGGTATTCGTTATGTCGGTGAAACAGTTGCCAGGGTTTTAGCTCGTCATTTCAAAGATATTGACCACTTGCGCCAAGCAAGCTATGACCAACTCGTTGCCATCGACGAAATAGGGGACAAAATTGCACAAAGCATAGTAGAATTCTTTGCCGATGAGCGTAACATGGAAATTATCGAGCGGCTGAAAAAAGCAGGCGTCAACATGAAAGCCACGGAAGAAACAGCGCCACAAGTCCTGCAAGGAATGAGTCTTGTCGTTACAGGTAACTTCGGCACACCCGAACGCAGAAAAAAAATTGAACAATTGATAGAACTATATGGCGGTAAAAAAGCCAGCAGTGTTAGCAGCAAAATAAATTATATCATCGCAGGCGAAAAACCTGGAACTTCTAAAATGCAAAAAGCCAAGCAATTGGGAATACCAATCATATCAGTTCAAGACTTTCTCAAGATGATTGGCCGCACAAGTATAGATGAATAGTATTCAGACAACCAATAGAGAGCATAGCATAAACCCCTGTAAGCCATAGCCTACAGGGGTTTTGTTATACTACGAATATCAAATCAGCTAAATGCTTATTTCTCTTGCAAATGGTATTTTGCACGCTCAATATATTTCTCTGCAATTCGGCCTTCGTTACTCGAAGGATACAAACGGTAAAGCTCCTGATATGTTTCTTCTGCCTTTTTGTAATTGCCTAATTTCTCGTAAACCAGACCTAATTTCTTCATATAAACCGGTGTGGTAAGGTGATTAGCGTAGTCATTCACTGATTTTTTATAAGCACTAATTGCCTTTTCGAGCATGCCCAATTCTACGTAAGAGTCGCCCATCAGTCCATACTTAGTCGAATTAAGATAAAGGTCTTTGGTCTTGAAACCCTTGAGATTATCAATAGCATCCTGCCACTGGCCCATATTTGCATAGCAAACACCAGCATAATAATGAGCAAGGTTAGCTGCCTTAGTGCCCTTGTAATCATCAATAATCTGAAGAAATCCCGGATATTGGTCAACGCCATTGAGAGCTACTTTGAAAGAATCTACTGCAAAATATTTTTCTGCAACAAACATCTGAGTGAGAGCTTCTTTCTCTCTTGGCTGCTTGATATATTTCTGATAACCCCATACTAAGGCAATAACAGCTATTATAGCAACGAGCCCCCAGAGAATGTAATTTTGATTTTTCTCAAAGAAGAGCTCAAACTTTGTGAGGTCTTCTTCAAGATTATCTACAATGTCTTTCTTTGGCTTGGTATTACTTTTCTTTGCCATTTGAAAATTTTTTTACGGATGATTTTGTTAAAAACAAAAGTAAGGGGCTGACCACCAATATGTTATTGCCAACCCCAACTGTCTTAGTTAGATTTTCTCGAAAAATCACGTTTCTCTTTGATACGTGCTTTCTTACCAGAGAGCTTGCGGAAATAAAAGATACGAGAACGACGAACTTTACCACGCTTGTTTATCTCTACATTGTCAATAAATGGGGAATTGACAGGGAAAATCCTCTCAACGCCAATGCCATCAGAAATTTTTCTAACAGTGAAAGTCTCAGCCTGTCCTTTGCCACGACGCTGAATAACCACACCACGAAAAGCCTGCACACGCTCCTTGTTTCCTTCCTTGATACGGTAATAAACTGTTACTGTATCGCCAGTAGAAAAGTCTGGCAACTCCTGCTGTCTCTCTGTTTTAAACGAGTCCTCAGCTATACGAATTAACTGGTCCATGATTTTCTGTTTTTCAATGTTTAAACTCTTTCTAAACGGACTGCAATATTATAACTTTTTTCCCAAAATTCTAAATTTTTTATACAAAAAAATCTTGAAATAAACAGTCCGTGCAATACACAATTACAAAAAAATCATATAACAATCATTTCAGTAACTTACACAAAACTGACATTCAGACACAATAATAACCTGTCACAAATCTTGTATATTTGCAATACAAAATAGCACAAATCTACAGGAATTTTTTTTTTACTAAACAATAATTTAATTTTAAACCAACAAAAAACAGTGTTAAATGAAAAAATATGAGAAGAATTGCATCCTTGATTTTTTTGTTAATATCCGTGGAAATCACGTTTGCCCAGCACTCTGATCCATCTTATCTCAGGGCAATGCGAATAACGCAGAAAATTAATTTCGATGGAAAGCTCACCGAACCTTTCTGGCAAAAAGCAATGCATATTTCTAATTTCACTCAGCGTGATTTGCATTACGGACAACCAGCAAGCGAACGCACACAAGTGGCTGTAGTTTACAACAAACGAGGACTTTATTTTGGAATCTGGTGCTATCAGAAAGACCCTTCGACAATCGTAGCCAAAAGCTTAAGCGTAGATTTTGATTATGACTCAGAGGACAATTTCCAGATAATGCTCAGTCCCTTTGATGACAATCGCACCGGTTACCTATTTGTTATAAACCCTTATGGTGCAAGGGCCGATTTACAAATCTTTAATTTCGAAGACGGAAACAAAGACTGGAACGGCGTGTGGGATGCCAAGACAACGGTTACGGACTCGGGATGGTTCGCAGAAGTATTTATTGATTTTAGCACCTTACAGTTTAAAAACGATAGTGTCCATACTTGGGCATTGAATTTTGAACGAGATATTGTGTCCCAGAATGAGCAGGCCCTCTGGCAAGGCTGGTCCCGCGATAAGTCCATCATGTCTGTCGAAGCAGCCGGAAAACTCATTGGTCTAAAAAATATTGGTTACGTCCATCGCTTTGAGCTAAAGCCTTATACATTAATAGGTTATCAGTATGACGAGAACAAAGGCGTGCACTTTCCAATAAAAGCCGGAGCTGACCTGAACGTTAATATTACGCCCTCGCTAAAGCTCAATCTGACTACTTTCACAGATTTCGCGCAGGTGGAGGTGGACCGGATACCCGTGAACCTGACAAGGTTTAGCATATACTATCCAGAGAAAAGACAATTTTTTCTAGAAGGCAGCAATTATTTTAATTATTCCATGGGCTACAGAACAGACATTTTTTATTCACGTCAGATAGGAATAGAAGATGGAAAACAAGTACCAATCTGGGCTGGCGCAAGACTATTTGGCAAAATAGGCCATTCTGAAATAGGTTTTCTGAATATGCAGGAAGCACCTATCGATACTGTACCTACAACAAATAATACTGTATTTAGGTACAAACAGGAAATAGGGAAACAATCATACATAGGCGGCATCATCACCAACCGGATAAACAAAAATGGCTCTAACCAGGTTTTCGGAGTGGACGCAGAATATAGGACTGCCAAGTTTCTGAAAAACAAAAACTTGACATTAGGCGCTAAACTGGCCACGAGCCTCGAGGACTTCAAACCACAAAAACAAGCCCTGGCGTGGCGCATTTATGCTGATTATCCTAATGACCTTATAGACAATTTCATAGGCATTGGCTCTGTGGAAAATAATTTTGACCCACAGCTTGGCTTTCTATACAGAACTAACTACGACGATATTATATGGCATTTGCATATTTCTCCAAGATTTTTGGAAAAATATGGTATAAAGAGACTGCTGTTTAAACCTTGGGGCTTCATTCTGTACCGTACTCACACCACAGGAAAGCTTGAGAGTTTTTACAACGAATCACGACCAATTGGAGCTGTATTTAACACAGGCGACAGATTTGAATTCAATGTACAGCAAAATTTTGACCGCCTTGACCAGCCTTTTGCTCTGACAGATTCTGTGGTTATTCCAGTGGGCCATTACTGGATGCACAAAACCGAAATACAATTAGAGTCTTTCCAAGGTCGGCGTATATGGGTATTTTTCCTTTATAATTGGGGTGGTTTCTACACTGGACACATTCACACGATAGAAGTACAAGCTGGCTGGAATGTCAACAAAAACCTGAACCTGCACGAGGAATATACCTTTAATAAAGTCATACTGCCACAAGGTACTGTCATAACGCATGAACTTGCATCTTACCTGAATCTGGCCTTTACCACAAAACTCAATCTATCGGCTTTTGTTCAGTACAATAGCCTCGAAAACCTAATGATTTACAATATCCGTTTGCACTGGATACCACAGGTTGGCTCGGATTTCTATTTTGTTGTTACAACTGGCTATGACAGACCTATACACCAGGTAGAATTGCTCAAACCATACACAACAGCCACGGTGGCTAAGCTCGTTTACCGTATAACATTCTAATAATCAGTTATTCTGCCATTCATAAGCACCAATATCGGGCAGACCGTCGGCCAGACGGTCTGCCCCTTTTAGATCATAACGAAGAAACTGTGGCAGTGCATTTATAATGCCTGGATCAGCCTTGTGCCGAGCAGGGCTGTCCGACCCTAAAGTAAAATCATACTTGTTTATATCAGTAAATTTCGGATTCTGG
>JALWCU010000117.1 GCA_027015275.1 Bacteroidales bacterium
TGGGAGCGAGTCTAATATACCGTCTTATGTCCAGGTTGGCAGAAAAGAAATTATAAGCTCCGTAATAGGCTGTTAGTCCGGCAGAAGTGATTTTGCCTTGGAGTGGTGATGTCATCCCCATGTAGGAGTTGTCCTCGACATAAGATATATTACTTGAGCCTACTCCATAGGGTTTGGGTACTGGTGCTCGGTCTAATGATTGGCCAACGAACATATTGCCATAAAAATAGTTGTTAATTATCTGATGCATAAAGGAGAAGAATGTCATATCAGTAGATGCTTCTATACGCCGTGTTCGTGTTATGGGATAAGTAGCAAAGAGCGTAAGGTTATCATTAAAAATTGTCAGGAGGTCCATGCCAGCGTTGAGCACATCCAGTGAGTCATTACCATAGGGAATGCGTGTTGGTTCGTAGAAAATGCTGCCAAGCTGGTAGGGTGTGTGGGTAAGAATAACGCCCCACCAAGTGCGTCTCTGCTGGTTTAGGTATGCCATTTGTCCTCCTATTGAACGCAGGCCGTTTCCGCCGCCGCTAAATCCAACGAATGCACGGTTTTCGCCCAGAATGTCGCCAAAGAGAATATTTACCCCACCATAAACGCCCATGCCACGGTAAGTATTTGTGACTCCAAAGCCCATATTACTAATGTATTCTATCTTGAATTTGCGTCGGAATGGCACTTGTTTGATAGGAACAGTTTTTTGTCTGGAAAAAATAATTCTGTCCAGTGCAATATTACGGTTTATTATACTGTGAGTGTTATTCATTGGTGGTAGCACACCAGCAGTGTCAATTGCTTGTTCGGGGGCAAGGGGCTGTGGCTTGAGAGAGTCAGCGGCAATGCTATAAATGGTGTATTTATTGTCAAGGTACAGAGTGTAAAAAATGCGATTGTGCTTTGTGTCCATGCTTATAGCGGGGGAGAGCTCAGTTATACCGCAAATGCCTGTATAAAAGTTAGTTAGCCGTTCGACGCTATCGGTTTTTAAATTGTAGCGGAAAAGGTCTCTAAAGCCCTGAGCATCGGAGAGAAAGTAAATGTAACGATCATTGCTCGAAAAAACTGGATTCAGGTTATTGGCAGTGGGCATTATTTTGGGTACTGTTATTTTTCCTGTTTTCATGTCCATGTATGCAATATGGAATTTCTTTGTAGGCGAAGAAATTCCAGGGAATGAGTCTGTAGCAAAGGCAAGATAGCGTCCAGAGGGAGACCAAGAAAGCTGGAACTGAGCGAAAATATCTTTTGTCAGGCGTTTTGTTTTGCCAGTTTTCAGGTTATAAAGAATTATGTCAGTTTGGCTGTCCTTGATTTGTGAGAAAGCAATCCATTTACCGTCAGGGGACCAGGCAGGATATGTAAAGGCATCGAATTGTGGGAATGTAATGTCCTTAATAATTTTTCCAGTGTGTACGTTTATGATAATCAATCCATTATTTCCATGTTCATAAACGACGAATGCAACATATTTGCCGTCAGGTGACCATGTGCCAGTAGACTCATAAATATCGGCAGCGTCAATGTGTCCGTCGTTAGCTCTTGTGTGCAATGTCCTAATGATTTTGCCAGTTCTGGCGTCAGCCAAAAACATGTTGAAAGTGTAAACATCTTTTTCGGACAAAAATATTAAGTATTTGCCGTCTGGGCTGACGACGGGATCAACGTTAATATCCCCGGCATTTTTGGGATCTAATAGTATTGTGCCAATGCCGTCTGTCTGGCGGTTTTTCATGTATTTAGCATAATGGTCATAAGAATATTTTTTCCACACCAGGGCGAGGGTATCCGGTTTTACACCGAGCACGTTTTTGAAGGCCTTGGCATATCCGCCACGTGCAGCTTCTTTGAAAAGGGGAACAAACATATCAATGCCATAGACACCATCGATAAATGCCCAGAAAGCCTGTCCCCAGCGATAAGGGAAATAACGTCTTTGCCCCAGGTCTCTAAATCGGGGAAATTTATTTGTTGCAATAGCATCGCGTATCCACATGGAAGTGAATGGATCATTGCTACCAATGGAGAGATATTCTGCCATACCTTCGACCATCCATAGTGGTATGTTCTGCATGCTACGTATTGATAGCGATGTATCTTGTTGGATAATAGAATATTGGAAGGCATGTACAAGCTCATGACCGAGAACGTGATTAGTCCTTGCCCAGGATATTCCCATAGGCATAACGATGCGGTTTTCCAATGGTTCTGTGAAGCCGCCTGTTCCTACATCAACGATTTGATTGGTTACAGTATTTTGTTGGAAGTCAGCATGATTATTAAAAAGGATTATAGGGTTGAGGAAGTGGATTGTATCTTTGAATACAAGGCTGTGCCTGGCATACCATTTTTCGGCAATAGAAGCAATGCGTTGTATTGTGGCTGAGTCTTTTAGATATGAATAAATATCGAAGTGCGGGGTTTGATAGACTTTGAAGTGAAATTGTTCGTATTTAATTTTGTTGCGGCCATAGTATTGTGCAAAAGAGACAGTTGTAGTCAGTAAAATTACGAGAATTATTGTCAGACGTTTCATGGCTCTTTATATTTATATTTAATTTGAGCATAATTTAATAAAATGAATAAAAAAATATTCAAAAGCGGACTGGATTTTTTATCCAGTCCGCTTTTGATTTAGATTTCGAGTGGAGAGCGTTTAGTACTTAGTGATTTTGAATGAGTATTTTTGTTTAGTTGTATGAATTTCTATCAGGTATTGCCCTGCAGGCAGACGTGATATATCTATTTTTGTTATATCGCTCTTGGGCTTTATTTTGTTTATGAGCTGTCCTGAGAGAGAGTATATCTGAATTTCTGTTTCGCTGTCTATCTGCGGTATTCTGATATTAAGGTCGTTGTGTGCTGGTACTGGATAAATTTTAATACTCTTGCCAGCAAGCGGGTTAACATTAGTAGAACCGTTTTCCATGACAGTAATATTGAAGCTGGTGCTGACGCTTGCGCTGTCCCGGTCAGTGGCTGTTACCTGAATATCATAAGTACCGACATCGGCATTTGTTGGCACACCATAGAAATTATTTGTTTTCTGATTGAATGTTAGCCAACCTGGAAGGTTCTGTGCTGATATTGTCAGGCTATCATTAGGATCAGGGTCTGAGAATAGATCATGGGGCAGAGTATAGTTGAATACCTCGAACGCTGATATTATTGTGTCATTGAGCTTGTGATTCAGCTTTGGCGGATCATTTGTATTAAGCACTTCCAGAGTAATAGTCTGTGCTGCACTTTTGTTGAAAATGTCATAAGCTGTAACAGTAAGCCTGTAAATTCCGACATCTTTTTGAGCTGGTGTTCCTGACAATGTTTTGCCTTTGAGAGTGAGCCAATCAGGGAGATTGTTGACCATCAGTGTCAGAGAGTCGAACATGTCTTTGTCGGTGAAATATCCAGAAAGGTCAAAGGAGAAAGTACTGTCTTCGTAGGCAATGAGCTTTGGAATAGTGTCTTTGACCGTTGGCGGATTATCTTTGACTATCATTAGATCAAAGCGATGCGAGTCATCACTAGGCGAATAATCAAAGGAAATACTGCGGTCTTGTCGTAGATTATAGAACGTACCGTTTTTAAGGTCATGTAGCAGGACAAATGAGTTGTAAAGACCTTTGATGTATTTTATTTTAAGTGTATGTGGGCCAGATATTGATGTTTTCAGATAGAGTGGGATAACTGCCTTACCTATCATGCTGTCGGGCAAGGAATAGAGTGCAAGATTATATCCGTGTTTTTTACCAAAGAGTTGAGGGTTTTGTGGAACATTAGTAGCCAGATGGATGAGGTCATATTTACTGTCATAAGTATTTTTTGCCAGGGGGTAGAAATAAGCAGCAAAATATTCTACTCTGTTATTTGCACAGAACCCAATCTTTATTGCATTTTGTTTAAAGCTCAATAATGGTGCACTTTTTTTGAGATATTGTTGCTGTCCGTGTGTACGATATTGCGGACGTATTTTTAGCACTGCATTGGTATTATTAGCACGGACAAAGAATCCCTGCAAAGGCGGAATTAGATTGCCTAAGTTGCCACTACCTATCCGGTAACCATTCTGGTAGCCAGCATATTGTCCGTTAGCGTCGTCCCAGACATAGACGCCATTATCCATGTTTGTTGCATTTTTGGTCAGAGAATCTACACTTAAATAAGCTGTGTATGGGTTACCAACGAAGTTCCAGCCGTCATAGAGATATGGCAAAGTATCGGATATTGGATCGTTGTCGTGATAGCTAAGAGTAGTGTCGAAATTAACTGTAACAGGGGCAACTTTACCTTTCATAGCAATGTTCATATCTCTGTCAACGTAATATAAATATCCT
>JALWCU010000118.1 GCA_027015275.1 Bacteroidales bacterium
GTCTATGGTTTCACCTTCATCTACTTTAACAACTATCATATTTATCTTTTAATTTTTAAGGGTTTAAAAGACTGCGCAAAGTTAAGTGTTTTTTTTAATATACAAAAAATAATATATGTTTTTGTTTGAGTTAATTGACACTAAAACAGCTGGGACATAAAGAGCGTAAACAACCTGGGCTCAAGGAGCAAAGGGAAGAGGAATCCAAATACAGCCCCCCACAGATGAGCACTATGTCCTACATTATCTGATGCATATTTCTCCATATACGTCTCATATAGCAAGTATAAAACACCAAAAATTATTGCCGGTATTGGAATTGGTATAGGAAAAATAAAAATCTTATTCCATGGAAAAATTAATATACTAGTGAACAAAACAGCTGAAATTGCACCAGATGCACCCACAGCATTGTAATAAAATTTATCCTTAAATTTGAACAAATCCGGTAAATTTCCTACAAATATCGCTAATAAATATAACAGAATATAGGATAAGCGCCCCTTGAAAAGCCCAAAAATACTAATAAAACTAGTCTCTACTAACCTCCCAAAAAAATATAACACAAACATATTGATCAACAAATGCCACCAGTTTGCATGCAGAAAACCCGATGTAAACATCCTGTACCACTGACGAGAATGCCAAGTGAGATATGGATTAAACTTAAACTTCTCAAACCATTCTGGCTGTCGCAAACTATCGATGCTTACTATATTAGGCGGAAAGGCGACTATTGATGTAAGAATTGTAAAACTAACTATAAAATAAGTAATTATAGGTGTAGCCATAACGTCCATAAACTTCAAGTTTCATTTTATACCCGACAAAGTTAATCATAATCTAAGGTTTTTAAAATTTTACGTTTTTTAAATTTTAGGGTTCTTAATTTTTATAACTTTGAGCACAAACTATAAAAATTCAAATGCACATGAAACATACTCCGTTCTCTAAAATCCACGAGCAGCTCGGTGCCAAGATGGTCGAATTCGCTGGATTCTGGTTGCCACTACAATACACAGGTATCAATGATGAGCACATTACAGTCAGAAAAGCCGTCGGTGTATTCGACGTCTCTCACATGGGAGAGATTTGGGTCAAAGGACCAAATGCTTTTGCCCTGACACAGTATATTACTTCGAATGATATCCAAAAGCTCAAGCCCGGTAAAGCTTTATACTCGGTCATGCCTAACGGACGTGGCGGTATTGTTGACGATCTGATTGTTTATCAGTACTCTGATGATAAATATTTATTAGTCGTTAATGCCTCCAACACTGACAAAGATTATAACTGGATACTCGAACAAAACAAAAAATTTAACGCTGAAGTGGAAAATGCTTCTGACAATATTGCTCAGCTCGCAATTCAAGGTCCAAAAGCCATTGAAACTTTACAAAAGCTGACAGATATTGATCTTTCACAGATAAAATTTTATCACTTTGTCGAAGGGAAAATAGCCGGCATCGACCATGTAATTATCTCAAATACAGGTTATACTGGCTCTGGAGGATTTGAATTATACTTTTATCCACAATACGCACAGCAGATGTGGGACGCCATCTTCGAGGCTGGCAAAGAATTTGGCATTAAACCCGCTGGTCTGGGCGCACGTGATACTTTACGCTTAGAAATGGGCTACTGCCTCTATGGCAATGATATTGACGATACCACTTCACCTCTCGAAGCTGGACTTGGCTGGGTTGTCAAATTCACCGAAGGCAATGACTTTATTGACCGCGATTTTCTGTGGAAACAAAAACAGAGCGGTATCAGCCGTCGCCTTGTAGGCTTTGAAATGATTGATCGCGGTGTACCAAGACACGGCTACGATATCTACAGCATGGAGGAAAAATTAATTGGTCATGTTACATCCGGCACCATGTCGCCAATGCGCAAAATAGGTATTGCAATGGGTTATATTGATGTTGCCCACAAAGAGCCAGGCACACAAGTACTTATCGACATTCGTGGACGTAAACTAAAAGCAAAAGTTGTCAAGCCTCCTTTCTGGAAGCCCGAAGAGAAATAACAACTTTAGAGTAAATACTAAGCACGGTCAATACTCACAGTGCTATGCACTTGGAGTATTGACCGTAGGTTAAATTAAATGAGGCTGTCCGTAAATGCAGAATCCAATCAAATTCAAATATCATTCTTTGCAGACAGCCTCATTTGTTCATTTTCGAATAAATGCTGGTTTATGCTTGGCCAAATTTATAGCAATGATTCCACCTAGAGCCTGAGTCCAAATGACGGCATTCGTATAAGTTACTAATTATCATTTGAAAATATCTTAATGATAGACTTCTTGTGGCTATCCAAAAAGTGTGTTCAAACGCTATCATGCAACGAAAGCTTAAAGCCAAATTTCTGCCGCCAATCAACAGGATAAATGTCTTTAGAATCTACAAATTTTAATAGTTATTGAGTTATTGGAAGCCTACAATTTTTTAGTTTTTTTGTAATGTAAACAGTATATTATAGACTATTACCTAAAAAAGTCGCTATATTTTTGAAATAAATTCTACCTACTCTCAATTTTTGGACTTTGCAGCAAATCGCCTTTGCCTTACTGCTTCATACATAAAAATAGCCGAGGCGACAGATACATTTAGAGATTCAATCTTACCAAGGACAGGTATTTGCGCCCAAACATCACTTTTTTTGAGCAGCTCGAATGCTATGCCCTTCTCTTCCGAACCCATAATCAGAGCGGTGGGAATAGTTAAATCCACCTCATAAATCGTGTGGTCCCCTTTCTCTGTAGCTGCAACTATCTGAAATCCCATTTCATGCAACTGATCAAGGGCTTCGCTCAGCACAGAACGCACAATCGGCACGTAGTTTAGTGCGCCAGCAGATGTTTTCATAGCGTCTCCACCCAGCTGCGCTGTATTTTTCCGAGGGATAACAATACCCGTAACCTGCGTACATTCAGCCGTGCGCACAATGGCACCAAAATTGTGAACATCTGTAACTCGGTCTAAGACAATTAGAAATGGTGTTAGGCCTTTTTCGTATTCGCTCGTTACCAATTCATCCAAAGGCCAGAATGTAATAGGACTGACAAAGGCCAGAGCACCTTGGTGATTTTGATGGGTAATTTTATTAAGTTTTTCTACAGGTACATACTGTATGGGAATTTGATTTCGTTTAGCAATTTGACGGAGTGAAGCTAAAAGTTCACTTTTAAATTGTTTTTTTAATAAAATTTTTTCAATTTGTTTACCAGATTCAATAGCTTCGATAATTGTTCTTATACCATATATATACTGACTCATAAAAAGATCTTTTAAAATTAATTAGGAATAAAAGCTTTTATAATGGATATTTCAAAGGTATATAAAATTTTTGAAACCCTTTTGAACGATGATTTTTCCATGATCTACAGTGGGGTATTTAGCAACTCTATCATCACATCCCTTACAGATTTGATACACAGTTTTATGACTGACCCCAACGTGGACCTCAAGCAACTTAATAAGAAAGTAGCATATATGACTATCGAGAATTTTCAGAATATTCTTCGTTATTCCGATACTGGAAAAGCTGCTGTCCCAGAAAAAGATATGCTCCTGATAAGAATGTACAATAAAAATATTTTCATTATAACTGTGAACTTGATTCACAACTCAAAGATAGAAAAAATAGGCTCTTATGTTGACAAGCTTAATAAACTAGACAAAAAAGAATTATCAGAACTATATTTTGACAGACTCACTAATCAGGCTTTCTCGGCAGAAGGCGGTGCAGGTCTGGGCTTCATAGAGATGATTCGCAAGACAAAAAACAAACTATTTTATAAATTTTTGCCATTTAATGATGAATACTCATTCTTTTATTTCCAGATTCAAATCTCTAGTAAAAAAGTTATTAACAAAGACGTTAACCTACTCGATTCAGTATCTGATATTTATAACACAATAAAGAATATGGGGGTGAATTTCCTCTACAAGTCAAAAATTGCTGAAGGACGTCTTATGCCTTTGATTAATATGATAAAAGATGCTGTCAAATCTTCGAGCGATAATAAAAATGACACCAACATTCTTTACCTCAGAAACTTACTAAACATATCAGTAGAAATTCTCCAAGACATATTTATAACTGCGCGAAAAAGTGAACTAATAAAAGACGCCATTTTTATTTATGGGCTTAACTCAAAAACTGGGAATTATTACTTTCTGGCCTCATCATTAGTAGATGAGTATATTATAAAACGGAAAATTAACATCATTAACAAATACCTGGACAAGGACAAAGAGAAATTACAAAATATATTCTTAGAAGCTTTGCTGGACGAGGATACTCCTGACGAAGAGCTCAGATTCCTGGGTATCTTCAGAAATAGCGACAATTTTGAATATTTTGTAGATTTCCAAGACGGAAACAAAACTTTTTTCGTTCAAAAGGTTGAAGTTACAAAATAAAACCATGAGCAAGGTAAACGTAATAGAAGGAAACGGATTTTATAAAATAAAAAACACTAATACAAGTCCGGAAATCATACTAGACTATAAAACAGGTAATTTCTCAATCAAAGGGATTTCTTTAATGGCCGATCCTGTAGATTTTTACATGAATGTATTTGACCTTATAAAAGAAATCATCAGTAAAAATAATTTTAAAAGCCTTAATGTTTCTTTTCATTTCTTTTATATTAACACACAGAGCAACAAGCAAATAGTTGGTCTTTTAAGTTATTTTGAAAGACTTAAGATAAAGACTAAAGTAACATGGTATTACTCTGATGAGGAAATTGCAGAATTGGGCACACATTTTAGAGAACTAATAGACATACCACTAATTCTAGAATACCGTCCAGAAGACAAAAACTACATAGATTTATGAATTCAAAAATCAATGTTGACATAAAGAAAATTATAGATCTTAGGCAGAAACTACATAAATTCCCCGCATTATCAGGTCAAGAGCAAAAGACAGCTGAAATTATCAAAAACTTTGTCTCACATTTCAAGCCAAAAAAAATTTATGAGTTCAGTAACAATTCCATTGCTTTCCAGTTTGGCCAAGCACAAACTGGAAAAACGATAATTTTCCGTGCAGATATCGATGCATTACCACTTGATGAAACAATTGAGCTACCATATCGCTCTGTCAACAAGGGGATTAGCCACAAATGCGGCCATGATGGACACAGCGCAATACTGGCTGGCCTGGCAGAAATTTTATCTAAACAGCAGGTGCAAGACAAGATTATACTTCTTTTCCAGGCAGCAGAAGAGACTCTCTCCGGAGCGCTCAATGTCATTTCCGACAAACAGTTTGAACAAATCGAACCAGATATAATTATTGGCTTTCATAATATTCCTGGATTTGAACAGAATTCTGTCATCGTCAGAAAAGATGAATTTAATGCTTATGTTACAGGCATTAAAATCGTTTTCAGAGGTCAGTCAATGCATGCTGCCTATTCGCGCTCTAATATTAACTTTCTAAACATCCTCCAGAGCATTGTAACATTAATAAGTGAAACTTTTTATCACACAGAACTTGCCAACAAGGGTGATATTAATCTGACATATATCAACTACGGAAAGCCAACCTTTGGGATTTCGCCCGACGAGCTAATTATTCATGTAGTACCACGTGCATACACTATCCAAGATTTAGAAGAGATTATGGATTTCATAGAAAACGAAGCAAAGAAAGCGGCACGTCATAATAATTTAAAAGTTGATTTCATTTATACACAGGATTCTCCTGCTATATACAACGATCCGCATCTTGCTGATTTGGTTATTGCTACTGCCCAAGAAAATAATAGAGAAATAATTAATATAAAAAAACCCTTTAGCTGGGGTGAAGATTTCGGTTTTTACACAGTACGCTACAAAGGAATTTACCTTGGAATAGGGGCTGGTAAAGACACTCCACAACTACATGCTAAAGAATATGATTTCCCTGATGAAATTATTTTACCGTCCATTGAATTTTTATATAAATTTTATTTAAAATTGTCTCAAAATCTTTAAACAGTTCTTCAATGGCAGAAAAAGTCCAGGTCTTGGACAAGACATTCGAGCTTTACATTCCACAGGAACAAATCCATCAGGCTATTGACAATCTTGCCGACAAATTGAATAAAGACCTAAAAGGCAAAAATGTTATTTTCATAGCCATATTGAATGGAGCCTTTATCTTTGCGGCTGACCTTTACCGCCGTATAAAAATTCCATCTATAATCACTTTTGTCAAAGTTGCTTCTTATCAAGGTACCACTACTACTGGCAAGGTTAAACGCCTTATAGGTATCAATGAAAATGTGGAGGATATGACAGTCGTAGTACTCGAGGATATTGTAGATACAGGAGTTACAATGGAGCAAATACTTAAACAGCTCAGAGGTTATGAACCCAAAGAAATTTTTATTGCTACAATGTTTTTCAAGAAAGAAGCTTTTACCAAAGACTTTCCAATCCATTATATAGGCATAGAAATTCCTAATAAATTTATTGTTGGTTATGGTTTGGATTATGATGGATATGGTAGAAATCTCAAAGACATATACGTTCTGAGTGAATAAATTTCTTTTTCAAATCATTAAAAATCGACTAATATGAAAATTTTTGAGTTTTTTGGGCCTCCTGGTGCAGGTAAAGGAACCCAGGCCAAATTAATAGCACAGAAATATAATTTTATTCATCTATCCACTGGGGATATCTTGCGCTCGGCTATTGAAAGGCAAACAGAGCTGGGCAAAAAAGCAAAGTCATACATTGACAAAGGCGAATTAGTACCTGACGAGGTTATTATTGGCATGATTCGCAATCGTTTGCAAAGAATAGAAAAAAACGCCGGAATACTTTTTGACGGATTTCCCAGAACAATAAAACAAGCAGAGGATTTTGAGCAGTTGCTCAAAGAAATAAACGAAAAAATTTATGCTGTTATATACCTGAAAGTACCAGAGAAAGAGGTTATAGACAGATTGACAAAAAGAGCTCAAATAGAAGGCAGAACAGATGACACGCCCGAGGTCATCAAAAAAAGAATTATGATATATCGTGAAAAAACCGAGCCTCTGCTAAATTTTTACAAAAAAGCTGGCCTGCTCTATGAAATAGATGGGCAAGGTACGATAGACCAAGTAAATAATAGAATTAGAGATATTATCGAAAGATTTGTTTAATTTTGTTAGAAAATTGTAAAGAATATAACCATGCGAAGAGTATTTTATATCGTACTATCTGTTATACTACTGTCTGGTTGCCAGCATGTTGAGAAGATTAAAAGTGACTTTCAAAAAGGGTTAAAAAAGGCCGACAGCGTGGTAAATGTAGCCGTCGATAGCATCTCAGCCCAGGTTACATCAGATTCATCAAATATGCCACAAAGCCAGGTCAAGGGAATGCCTGTTTCATCAGACGAGCAGATGCATCAATTGCAAAATGTCTATTCTGCTATTCTCAATTCAATAAAGACCAACAATCTATTTCTTTTGAACCAGGTTAGCTATTATAACGATAGCCTATTTTTTATCACAGTGCAAGGCATTTTCCAAGTCCTGGATTATCAACCAGTAAAGTCGCTTTATGACAATTTACTCTCAGACATCAATGACAGCGCTTGGACTTGTTCGCTAAATTTCAAGGAATTTCCTAGCTCAAATCAAACAGACCAGATGCCTACTGGATGTTTTGCCAGACATATTGATAATTTTCACAAATTTTCCGCAATAATAGAGCTGGAAAAAGAAGCTAATTTGCCATTGAACAAAAACATTGTAGAAAAGGCAAAAAAAATTGAGCCGAAAATAAAATACGAAATTCTAAATACTTATTTAGGCTGGAGCTTTTATTTTACACAAGAAAATGGTAAATTTTACTTAGTCGCTATCGACTATAATCAATATTAATCCTTGCTATGGACGAATCCATACTAAATGCTTTAATGCAATTATTTGCTGTCGGGGCGATACTTCGCTCCGACCAGCAAGATATTACTTACTCTCGACAAATTATACACGAATACCTCAACCGCCGCCTTAACAAAGATCTCACGCAAAAATATCTAGACCTCTATGACTCTTATGTAAAGAGCTATCTTAGCGAATTTTCAAGCGACAAAAGAAGAAAAAAACGCCTCTCTGTTTACTTTGTCAAAGTACTTAAGATTGCAGAACATGTTAATGAAACCCTGGAGCATCTGGAAAAAATAATTGTTCTGATACGACTTATAGAATTTTTCCAGGATCAGGTGGAATCATCCGACGAAGTGAAGGACTTCGTATCTACTGTTGCCAATATCTTTAATATCGATAGTAAAGAATATCTCTCGATTGAATATTTTGTATTAGACAAATTCGACAAAATCCCAGCTCAAGATAATCTTCTGTATATTTTGCCAGAAAATAACAAGCCACAAGACAAAAGCACTAAATTCTTGACTAATAAAGGATTAGATAAACCTATTATCTTCCTTTTTATTCCTAGCATTGAGCGGCTAATCTTCAAATACTTAGGTTCACTGACAATAAAACTAACTTCGAGAAACATCGAGCATAATCTTGTCTATCTCTTTGATAGTGGTGCAATTATACGGGGTTCCAAGATTAATCCGATTTATCAGACGCAGATAATACGTCATTTCCTCAGTATTTCATCAATAGAAAAAGTCAATCTAGTTGCGCACAATATTGAATTTTATTACCCCAACTCGGAGAACGGAATTCACAAATTTAGCTTTGACGCTGAATCAGGTCAAATGATAGGTATTCTAGGGGCAAGTGGCGCTGGTAAATCTACGCTGCTTAGCCTATTAATTGGCAAATACCGCCTAAGCTCAGGCCAAATCACTATTAACGGCCATGACTTATACAAGGAACGCGACTTACTGATTCCACTCATTGGATATGTTCCACAGGATGACTTATTAATAGAGGAACTTACTGTCTATCAAAACCTTTTCTATAACGCTAAGCTGTGTTTTGGGAAAAAGGACGACCAAGAGATAAGACAAATCGTCGATGATGTACTCAAAAAATTAGACCTTTATGAAATAAAAGATCTAAAGGTCGGAAATCCATTAAATAAATATATAAGTGGTGGCCAGAGAAAAAGGCTAAATATAGCACTGGAGCTAATACGCGAGCCATCTATTCTCTTCGTCGATGAGCCAACAAGCGGTCTGTCATCAATGGATTCAGAGAATGTTATGCATCTGCTAAAACGTCAGGCAATTAATGGGCGTATTGTTATTGTCAATATTCATCAGCCATCTTCTGACATTTTCAAGCTTTTCGACGAAATCATAATTTTAGACAAAGGCGGATATCCTGTTTACAAAGGGAACCCACTCGATGGCGTCATTTACTTCAAACAAATAGCTAATTATGCAGACTCTGATGTAGCAGAATGCCCCACCTGTGGCAATGTTAATCCAGACCTTATTTTAGAGATTATAGAAGACAAGATGGTCAACGAATTTGGCCGTTACACCCAAGTACGCAAAACCTCTCCCAAAGAATGGTATATACTTTATCGTGTAAATCTGGAAATCAGAGATAGGACAAAGGCAAAAGAAAAAGTACCACTTCCAAAAAAAGAATTTAGTAAACCTTCGCTGCTCAAGCAGTTTTGGATTTTTTTCAACAGAGATATTCTCTCCAAGCTTGCTGATAAGCAGTACATGCTCATAAATTTACTGGAATCTCCGCTGCTGGCCTTAATTTTGGCTTTTTTCGTGCGCACACCAAACGAAGATGGGAAATATATATTTATGTCCAACCATAATTTACCTATCTTCCTATTCATGGCTAGTATTGTAGCAATTTTTCTGGGACTCTCGCTTAGTGCAGAAGAAATTATTAAAGACCGAAAAATTCTCGAACGTGAACGTTTCTTGCAGCTTAGTAGATTCAGTTATCTAAATTCAAAAGTCCTGATAATGGTATTATTCTCTATATACCAAACCTTTACATTTGTCATTATTGCCAATTGGATACTAGCGATTCATGGAATGTTATTTAAGTATTGGATAATCTTATTCTTCACAGCGCTTGCCTCAAATATGCTGGGACTATTACTTTCTTCGGCATTAGACTCCATTGTGGCTGTGTATATAACTATTCCGCTTATAATTGTACCACAAATGTTGCTTGGTGGCTTGATGATAAACTTTGACGATCTGCCCACACAACTGACAAACAAGAAATATACACCACTAATAGCTGACATAATGTTTTCACGATGGTCTTACGAAGCAATGGCAGTAGTACAGTTCCGCGACAATTACTATGAACGCAATTTCTTTGATATAGACAAACAAAGAAGCGACGCCATATACTACAGTAGTTTTTATGTACCAGAAATGACAAATTTGATACAAAAAGCTGTTAAGGCCAAGCAGCAAGGTCTGGGCGACGTTTATCAATTTTATCGCAGCGTGATACAAACGGAATTTTACAAGATTGCCAAAATGGATTTGCCCAAGGAAATTAAATTCAAACACACAAATTACCTGAATGACACGGCTTTCATAGAGCACTACCAGACACTGATAAAATATCTGACAGACTTGCAGCGATATTACAATATTTTATCAAATAAAATTAGCTCACAAAAGGACAAAATAATCACACAATTAGAGCAACAATTAGGGCAGGATGGACTTATGTCCCTCAAGAAAAATAATTATAACAAAAAATTAGCAGACATCGTTCTTAATAGAAATCGAGTAAAACAAATAATTTTATACAATGGTGAGCTTATCCGCAAAAAAGACCCAATATTCATGACTCCATACTCTCATATAGGTAGAGCTCAGTTCTACGCCCCTTTCAAATTTATTGGTAACAAAAAGATTGATACTTTTGTTTTCGACAATTTTGTCATGCTACTGATGTCCTTGTTGCTATATATTGCTCTATATTATGACTGGCTTCGCAAATTTATACAGCTCTTTTCTCGCCACAGGATACCTGAGATTTAACAATATTAAAGCAATATTTTTAATTATATGCTCTGGAATTTCTAAATTTGTTATTTGAAAGAAAAAAATGCAGCTATGCCGTATTTACCCGAATTTGACGAGATACGACCTTATGAAAATGACGAAACAGAACCGGTCGTTCAAAGATTAACAAAGGAAAAGGCCTTCATCGGTTTTGTCAAAAGCATATTCCCAGACCTTTCCCTAAAATCTTATATCAATGAACTCAGAAAAGTAAAAACCATTGAGCAGTTCCAGCTTAATTTTATATTCCCAATTATTCAACAGGTTCTCAAAAATTCTATTACATCTCTCACATATTCTGGAATCGACAACATACAGCATGGAGTTCCTTATATATTCATCAGCAATCATCGTGATATTGTTTTAGATTCTGCTCTACTCAATTATATTCTCTACAAAAATGGATTTGAAGCAGCAGAAATAGCAATAGGCAGCAATCTACTGATAAACAAATGGATCTCGGATTTAGTAAAATTAAACCGCACCTTTATTGTCCAGAGAAACATACCCGGGCGCAAGCTATATCATTACTCAATTATCCTATCCAAATACATTAGATATACAATCACAGAGAAAAAACGCTCACTATGGATTTCTCAGCGCGAAGGCCGGACAAAAGATGGTGATGACCGCACACAAATCAGTCTGATAAAAATGTTTAACATTAGTGGCGAAAAAGATTGGGTATCTAACTATATGGAAGTCAATATCTTACCCGTAACAATTAATTATGAAATTGAGCCGTGCGATATAGAAAAGGTAAGGGAACTTTACTTACGAATAAAAGACTCAGACTACAAGAAAAATACCCTTGATGACCTGAATCAAATGATTGGCGGACTCATTGCCCCTAAAGGTCGAGTTCATTTCACTTTTGGTGAGCCACTCAACCCCAAGATTCCTCATCTAATCCGTTTTCCCAAAAAAGAATTCTTCGGAAATCTGGCAAAACTCGTCGATACCGAAATATACAAAGGATACCGGCTGCGCCCAATCAATTACGTGGCAGCTGATATTTTCTTCAAAAATACTGACTATTCTAAGTTCTACACCGAAGAAGACAAACACAGATTTCTGAAAATGATGGACCAGAAACTAAGCAATATCGAGGGAGAGAGACGCCTACTCGAAGACCTATTCTTGCAGATATACGCCAACCCAGTTAAAAACTACTTTTCAGTAATAAATTCTCTAATAAACGTCAACACAAATGAAACTAAGAACAAGTAACCTGGTTAAAATATATGGTAAAAGGCCTGTAGTAAATGAAGTTAGCATTAATGTTACTCAAGGTGAAATAGTCGGACTGCTGGGACCCAATGGAGCTGGTAAGACAACAACCTTCTATATGATAGTTGGATTAATCAAGCCTAACAAAGGCCATATTTTTCTTGATGAACAAGACATCACAGATTTACCCATGTACAAAAGAGCCCAGATGGGAATCAGCTATCTACCTCAGGAAGTATCAGTTTTTCGTAAACTATCTGTAGAGGACAACCTGCGCGCAGTATTAGAAATGACCAAACATTCTAAGGAAGAGATAGAAAGCCGAGTAGAAAACCTTTTAAAAGAATTCGGACTCAACAGAATACGTAAAAATCTGGGCATACAATTATCAGGTGGCGAGAGACGTCGCGTAGAAATAGCACGCGCATTAGCATTAGACCCTAAGTTCATATTGCTTGACGAACCATTTGCTGGCGTTGACCCCATTGCTGTGGAAGATATACAATTCATTGTTAGTCACCTGAAAGACAAAAATATCGGCATCATAATCACAGACCATAATGTACACGAAACTCTGTCCATAACAGACCGTGCATATCTGCTTTATGACGGCCGGATACTCAAGAGCGGTACTGCCGAAGAACTAGCTAAAGACGAAGAAGCACGTAGCAAATACTTAGGCAAAAAATTCGAGCTAAGGAAATAGTTAACTTTTTCTTGACAATTTAATTGAAAAAAAATATATTTGCGCAACAATTGAAACCCCTAAATCTTAGTGGGATATGTACTGGACACTAGAATTGGCATCAAAATTAGAAGACGCACCTTGGCCTGCAACAAAAGAAGAACTTATTGATTACGCTATACGTACAGGCGCGCCTATAGAAGTTATTGAAAATCTTCAAGAAATAGAAGACGAAAACGAGGTCTTTGAAACTATCGAAGACCTCTGGCCAGATTATCCTAGTAAAGAAGATTTTCTCTTCAACGAGGATGAATACTAAAAAAAATCCGCCCAAAGGGCGGATTTTTGAATGTCATTCAGAGCATATTCTCTCCACTTCATCCACTTCCTTAAGAATTTCCTTGCTCAGTACCCTGACACCATCATCAGTAACTAAAACATCGTCCTCTATTCTTATTCCGCCAAAGTCTTTAAATTTCTCTACCTGATCATAATTAATAAAATCCTTAAACTTGCCTTCACCTCTCCACAGCTCGATCAGCTCAGGTATAAAATATATACCCGGCTCAACTGTCAGAACAAAACCAGACTTAAGCGGCTTGGCCAAACGTAAAAATGCCAATCCGAACTGCTCCGAGCGCTTCATGGTTTCTGTATATCCAACATAATCTTCTCCCAGACCTTCCATATCATGGACATCCAGGCCCATCATGTGC
>JALWCU010000119.1 GCA_027015275.1 Bacteroidales bacterium
CAGTTCATGCGCCAGTTCAATAGCATTAGGCATCTGGAATCCATGCTGTATTGCCATGACCATACCAGCCAAAAGATGATAAATGTCTGCCGAACCGTCTGGCACACGGAACTCAACCGTCTGCTTGCCAGGAATATATGGCACTGGTGCTGTCTCGATAGGATTTGCATGCCGTACCATCTGTGTTTTCTTGGTCCAGCCAAGGGGCACACGCATCAAAGCAGAACGGTTTGTCTCGCCCCAGCATATACGTGTAGGTGCTTCCTGATTTGGCACTAATCTGAGATACGAGACAGGTATCGTATTTCCAAAAGCCGTTAGGCTCTTCGCCTTGGTCAATAAACCAACAATTGATTTTAGTGCTTGTTCGCTCAGCTCTCCATTCTGATCAACCATCAAATTCTCGTCATTTTCGTCTGCTATCATGTAATGGATATGAAGACCACTTCCTGCTTTTCCCTGGGAAATTTTCGGTGCAAAACTAATTGTTACGCCATATTTAGCTGCCAGGTTCCTGAGTATCCATTTTGCTATAAGTAACTGATCTGCCGTGTCTTCTATGTCAACTGGATTAAACTCTATCTCATGCTGTTCATAATAATACTCGTCTGTAGTAAAATTGCCAACTTCGGAATGTGCATATTTTATTTTTCCACCGCATTGTGCTATCAGTCGCATAGCCTCTACTCTGAGCTGCTCAAACTTGGCAAAAGGCTTGCTAGCATGATAACCCTTCTGGTCTGTGTTGGGAAACTCTGCATTAACCTCAGCCGGTGCTATTACATAATATTCCAGTTCGCCCAGTGCTTTTATCTTATATCCAGTAGCTTTTTTGAATCTCTCGTGTGCTTTGCGCAAAATATTCTCAGGTGCACTCTCCAAGGGTGTGCCATCCTCTGTGTAATAAGAACACATCAGGTCAACAGTTGGTACTTCAGAAAAAGGATTAACAAAAGCAGAACGAAACCGCGGTATAACATACAGGTCGCTTGTGGCTGCTTCTATAAAAGTAAAAAGGCTCGAACCATCTACTCTCTCGCCAGTGGCAAAAATACTTTCCAAATAATACCGTGATGTAATAACAAAATTCAGTGTCTTGAGCTTGCCATCCTCGCCAACATAATGAAAATTAACTTGTTCTATTCCATTCTCCTCAATGAAACGGATAATATCATACCTGGTAAATTCCTGCCTTGGTTTGCGCAGATACTTGACCAAAGGATTAGGATTCATCAAAACTTCATACTCTCTCATTGCCATTGTTTTTTTCTTCAAAGATATTTCACTTATCTGATAAATAATACAATTTTTCCATATTTTTTTATTTTTATAAATTTCCAATCAAAAACACAATCAAAATGACTAAGCTTAATAACAGATT
>JALWCU010000120.1 GCA_027015275.1 Bacteroidales bacterium
ATGTCTCTCGATTTTCGATAATCTCCTTGAGTATGCTGAAATTGCCATTTAGCTTGTTATCCACTGAAATCAGAAAACGCAGCTTGTTAAAATCTGTCTTGATATTCGGGTCAGTCAAATCATCAGGCGCCTTGCCATAAGCAAAATAATTGTCCAGAAAATTCCACAACATCGTCGTATTGTATAGCCTTTCATCAGGGCGCTGTGTGTCGAAAGTGTAGCCGTTGTACCATTGCTTAACTAATTCGGAAATAGTCTCTTGCTCTTGCTTGTCTTTTATGAAATATTCCAGCACTTGCTCGAGTTCCTGCTCTGTAACCCCTACCATATTCGAAAACTCTGGCCGCAGCGAGATGTTTTTCCCAATGTTAAACCCGCTTGTAACATCGTTCATGACCAACGGCGTTACGCCTGTGATAAAAATGCGGTCAATAGTACCTGACTGAGTCAGGCTCTTTATTGCTGCGAAAAAGGAACGGAAAAAGCCAGTGCCGTGTGTTATCTCCATATACGTCTGCTCGCCAAAATCTACCAAAATGTTGTTCATGAAATTATCGTACTCGTCTATTAGAAGATAAACGCGATATTCTGTTATTTCAGCGACTAAATTTATAAGCGAAACAGCCGTGTAATTCTCCAGTTTTTGCTCTGTAAAAATTCTCTCCAGTCTGTATTTTTGACTAAAAGCTCCCAAAACAGAACGCACGTAGTCATCAAAAGCCTTTTCTGTTGCTTTGATTGACTCCCTGGGCTGCACTGCCGAAAAGTCAAAACTTAGCACTGCATAAGAGTTTCGCAACGGTGTGGGATGCTCATAAATGTAAGTGCCGCTAAAAAGCTCATCAAACTCTTTTTTGTGCGTCAAGTCGTAGTAATACTCAAGCATTGAAATCAACAAACTCTTGCCAAATTTGCGCGGGCGTAAGAAAAATAAATACTGAGAACCAGATTGCTCAATTATTTCAATAAATTTTGTTTTATCGAGAAAAAAGTAGTTTTCTGTCCTGAGCTTCTCAAAATTACTTACGCCGTAGGGTATGCGTTTCATCTGTCCGTGTTTTGCTTTTTAACAAAGATAAGAAAACTCTATGATTTATTTATGCCTGATAAAAAAGGCTTTAAAACAATAATTAGTCTCCAACTACACAAGCATACTAAAGACTATGTGCTTACCAACAAGTCAGTGCATTTAAAAAGCTTCTACACGCTGTATAACAAGCCCACCCGTCTGTTCGACCATAATCTTGTAAACCTGTCCTCTACGTGGCACAAGTATATTATGTGGCGACGCAGCAATAATACTACGCACACCTGCACGCCGCGCTGCTTTTTCGTCCGTTATATATTTGGCTATTTCCTTTAACCTCATGGCATAAGTCGAAGAGTCAAGACCATAAATCTGCTCTGAATTGCGATGATAAATAAATGGCACGCCCGTGCTATCCAATACCCTCAACGGTATGCCATCCTTTTTGGGAACTTGATCAGAGAAGACTTCGAATGGTATGGCAAGATTAACCTTACTGCCAGTCTCTATGAGCGAATAATCAAAATTTATGACCAACGACAAAACATAAATCTTAGTTCCTTTGATTGTTATTGTTTGCTTGCCAGGCAAATATTTCCCTGACGCATAGTCATAGAACATTATCTCAAATGTGGTCTGGTTCTTTGCATAGTCATAGTTAAGTATCTTAATCTTAGCTACTTCGTAATTTTGACTCAAATTCTTGACAACAAGCTTCAAATCTTGAATCTTTTTCTGGTTCTGCACGAATTTATCTACACTGTCAAAGGCAGAAGACAACCCTACAATGCCTATGAGTAATAACAAGACTACCAACACAACTGTAACATTATTAATCAATTGCAAAAACAACTTACCCAGCTGTTCAAAGAAAATACCTATAGCATTCAATCCAGTAAAATACACCTTACGTCTTGCTGCCTCGTATAAAAGGCTGCGGTGGCGCACTTCACGAGCAGTAAGGAAAAAAAGATATAGCAAAAGCAAAAGAATCAAAATCACAATGCCTGTCTTGGTAGTGAACAGAAAAAGAATAAAATCTTTAATAGGTTTGAGAAACCAGTTTATTTCCTGCATTAAATGATATGAGTCCTGCATAGCTATAGGATTTTTTGTTGTTATCAATTTACAATTTTCTTATGTTTTAAAAAAATTTTCATAATTTCTCGCAAATAATTAATCATTATCAATGTGAAAAAATTTAGCCTAATCACTGGTTTGCTGCTAATTACATTTAAAATAATTTCAGCGCAACTCCCTTTGCCCTCAGTGCATCCAATGTACAACAAAGCCGACTATCCGTTCTTCCATGGCGTAGCAGCAGGCGACAGCCGCGATAATGGATTTGTTATCTGGACAAAGATAACACCAGATACCCTCGTCGATTCGGTAAAAGTATTCTATTGCGTATCGCTCAGTTATTCCCCACACGACTTGGTAGAAATGGGACGGATTTATGCAAAAAAGCACAACAATTACACCATAAAAGCTTATATCTCAGGACTTAAACCCTATACTAAATATCATTATTGGTTTCGAGTCTGTCCGCAACCAGGCATTCACGGTACACCAGGTAAATGTTACACATCTACCAAAGGCACTATCGAGACCACACCAGCCCACAATCAAATGATTAGTCATCTTACTCTGATTGCCTTCACAGGTTCAAATTATAATGCTGGCTATTTCAACGCCTATTGTGCAGCAGCGGCAGATACCACAGTGGATTTTGCCTTGCACACAGGCGATTATATCTATGAATATGCTAATAAACAATATGGCAACAATCCCCAAAGAAACTTATTACCCAGACATGAACTGCTAAGTTACAATGATTATAGCACGCGTTACTGGCTATATCGCATGGATACCTGCCTTAAAAAAGCTCACCAAGCCTTTGGTTGGTACACAATCTGGGATGATCATGAAGTAGCTAATGACTCATGGAAAGGTGGTGCACGGAATCATCAGCCTGGTGAAGGCAGCTATTCTGCAAGACGCCACAATGCTTTCACTGCTTATTACGACTGGATGCCCATCCGCCCAAACCATGACACAGAAATTTATCGCTCAGTGGATATGGGAAAACTTGCCAGATTAATTCTGCTGGATACACGTCATCACGGACGCGATTATCAACTAAAGAATCCATGGGACACAAGCAAGACAATGCTCGGACAAGACCAGCTCAAATGGTTCTTCGACCAATTACTCAAAGCTCAGAAAGACAGCGTCAAATGGATAATTGTAACACAGCAATTGCTTTTCGCTCCGCTTATCATCTTTCACGATACATTAAATCATGATAGCTGGGACATGTATCCTTTGGAAAGGGAAAAAATCTTGCGCTTCATATTTAGGCATCATATCAACAACGTAGTTTTTATTGGCGGTGATTTCCATACATCTTGGGCTAATGAACTGTATCTCAATGCTTATAAATTTCACTCACGACGCCGTGACACTATGGTATCTATGGAATTTGTAACACCAGCCGTTACTTCGCCCGCAGCAGGACCATTGGAAACTTTTGTTTTCCGTCTCTATAGCAAGGTATCTCCACGCAAGCATTATATTCGTTACGTTGACCTTCATCACAAGGGTTATATGAAAATGACTGTTTATCCAGACCAGGTAATAGTTCAATGGATTTTCGTCAATACTATCAAAAGACCTTGCTCCAAGGCAAAGGTATATAAAACATTTATCTACAAAGGCTTACATTCTAAAACTACAAGGTAGGACTTTGATCTGCTTTTTCATATCTGTCAGGCAACAAAAAAGGCTGCCTTGATGGCAGCCTTTTTTTCCCAGGAAAAAATAAATATCAGCTGTTGGATTCTTTAGCTTTCCCCAGTGCACCGAAACCAGCAATAGCTGCAAGTACACCCAAGATTAAATCAGTCCACAGATAACCAGCGCCTGTCTGCAATGATTTGATGAAAGCAGCAATGATAAGCAAGATACCTACTATTGTACCAAGCCAGCCCTGCCATGGTTTCTCTTTAATCATCAGAATACCAATAATGCCTACGATGATACCTACAATGAGGTTATCCCATAAAACAGCTGTTGCACTGAATTTGAGGAAAGCAGCAATAATCAGCCACAATCCCAAAATACCGTTAACCCAACCTTTCCACATAGCTCTAAGTTTTTAGGTTTTGTTGCCCTAATTTAAGGACATTCTAATTCTTCAAACTATATGCCATGACCGATAACTAATTATAAAACAC
>JALWCU010000121.1 GCA_027015275.1 Bacteroidales bacterium
TACTTAACAAAAAAAATGAAAAAAATTATGAATATTTTAATATTGGTATTGGTAGAGGCGTTAGTGTTTTAGAAATGGTTCATTCATTTGAAAAATACACTGGAATTAAAATTCCTTATAGATTTGTAGGTCGCCGTCCTGGGGATATTGCTTATATCTATGCATCCACGGAACTCATAGAAAAGAAACTTAAATGGAAGGCTAAATTTGGATTTAAAGAAATGATACTTTCCTCATGGGAATGGGCTAAAAATTTAAATAGTATTTTTTATGAGTTTGAGAACAAAAAATAATTTTTTTTATAAAAGACTATTTGACATAACAACTTCTCTCATATCATAAGCTATCCAAAATAGTTTTCCAAAGCCAATGCGACCTACAAGCCCAATTTTATCATTATCTGAAACCCCGAAATTAATGTTATCGAAAATAACTTTACCACCAAAATCACGAATCGATATCATAGTAGTTTGTCGATATTTTCTTTGAACTCCTTGAGGGTGCCTAAATCTATCCATGTATTTTTCGAAACAGGATATACACCCACTTTTCCGCCTTCTTTTTTCACTCTTTCCATTAAGTGTGTTATATGGAAAAATTCATTGAATGGTATTAGTTCTAAGATATCAGGATTGAGAATATACATACCAGAATTTATTAAGAAATAATTACTAGGTTTCTCATCTATACTTATAAGATTAAAATTATCATCAACTTTACATACTCCAAAGGGAATATCAACTTTTTCTATAGCTCCAATAAGAGTCATATCAAAATTATTCTTGAGATGAAAATTATACAGCTTTTTGTAGTTCACCTTAATAATTGTGTCACAATTAGTAACGAAAAAGGGCTTTTTTAAAGTTCCCTGAAGGAATTTAAGAGCACCAGCCGTACCCAAAGGTTTATTTTCATCAACATAATAAACATTATAATCTGGATTCAGCTCTTTGAAATAAGCTTTTATGAAATTTGCCTTATAATTTAATGTAAGATAAAAATCTTTCAAGCCAAATTTAACAAATTCGCCTATAATATGCTCTAGAATAGCTTTGTCACCTACAGGCATAAGTGGCTTTGGAATAATCTTAGTAAAAGGGCGCAACCGAGTCCCCAATCCACCAGCCATAATTACTACGGGGACATCTTTAATTTCTTTGTGTAAATTGTAGCCGTTTTTGCCAATAACTTCTATATGCTCATGATTATTTTTATCCAAATTTATGATTAAGGAATAATCTTTTAAGCTTTTACTTTTTCTATCAATATTTTCGGTAGTGACTAAAACGTTATTAAGAACATAATCTTTTATTGGGTGAGCTAGTTTTCTTATGTCTGTAATAAGATTACGCAATCTGATATCATCAATATACCCCAAAAAGGTATTTGAATCATAAATGAGTATAATATCAGCGTTTTTTTTATCTGTTTCTTCCAACGCATCCAATAATTTCATATTTGCATCTATAGAAATAAATTTTAGTTTCATAATTTAAACTTTAAAGTTTAAACAAAACGTTAATCTGATCGATAAAGTTATATATCAGCTTCTACAAAGCTAAAAAAATTCCATGAAAATTATTTTATCTTATTGTGTATGATATAAAATTTAAAAATTTATTCATAATAGTCAAGCTATTTTTTATGTGAGAATTACTTAAACAAAAAATATTTGCATTAAATTTTGATTTATATAAATTTGACTAAACGGTTTTAAATAAATTAATTAAGTAATTTATTGTTTCTAAATAGATTAAATTTAAATTTTTTAGTATTCAAAAGCAAAAGCATAAATTTAGTTATGGAAATAAATTTATATAAGGACATTTTAAAAAGGATTTTCGACCTCTTTATAGCAATTTTTGTTTTAATAATAACCCTACCTATAACATCCGTTTTAATCATCTTTCTTAGTATAGAATTTAAAGGCAAGCCCTTTTTCTTACAGAGGCGGATAGGATATAAAAACAAAATTTTCAAGATATACAAATTCCGTAAAATGACGGATGAAACTGATGAAAACGGAAATTTGCTTCCAGAGTCCCAAAGATTGACGTTCATGGGTAAAATTATCAGGCGTACATCTTTAGATGAAATACCTCAATTCGTTAATATTCTGAAAGGAGAGATGTCTCTCATTGGTCCCAGACCTTTTTTAGCAGAATATTACCCATATTATTCACCCCGAGAACTTAAAAGGCATGAAGTTCTACCTGGTATAACTGGCCTAGCAGCCACAAAAGGACGAATTAGATTAGATTGGGATCTAAGACTATCATTGGATATTTATTATGCCGAAAACATTAGTTTAATTAATGACATTAAAATAATTTTTGGGACTATAAAAGCTCTCATCGATTCTTTCATAAATCCTATTGATGATCCAATAACTGTTTTACCATATTTATATGAAGATAGAGCTTTTATACGTATGATTTATGAAAAAGACGACGAAAATAGAGTTTTATCTTTATTATCTAAAGGGAAAAATAATATATTTGCAGAACTTGATAGTAAACAAGTGGAGACTTTTTCCAGAAATTATATATACAAAAATCTAAAAAAAAATATGAACATTAATTCTTTACTTCTTATTGATGATTACAAAGGCAAGTATAATAGTTTTATGTTCTTTGAGTATATTAATGCTAGCACTATTGAAATTAAAGATTACTTTTTTTCTGGTGACTCCTTTCTGGGAAACAGTGATATGACGGAAAAATATAAGAATATATCAAAAAAATATTTTACTGACTTGGGGCTTAAGATACAAAATGATATAAATTTTATCCAAAAATAAAAAAACATGGAAAAGAAAAAAGTTTTAGTAACTGGTGCCGCTGGTTACATAGGAAGCATTTTAGTACGACTACTTCTAAATAAAGGTTACGAAGTAATAGCTTATGACAATCTTAGATTTGGCGGCGAATCATTAGTAGAATTATTCAATAATAAAAACTTTAGATTTATAAAAGCGGACGTAAGAGACACTGAGAAAATAAAAGAAGCTATAAATGGCATTGACTATGTTGTTCACTTAGCAGCTATCGTCGGTGATCCTGCTTGTGCAAAAGAACCTGAGCTTGCAAAAGAGATAAATCTAGAAGCTACAGAGAATATATATAAAGTATCTGAAGAATATGGAGTGAAACGCTTTGTATTTGCTTCCACTTGTTCCAATTATGGCAAAATGAAAGATAGCGAAGGTTATGTGGACGAAACATCGCCACTAAGGCCTGTCTCCCTTTACGCTGAAACAAAAGTGCAAGTAGAATTATTCCTTCTGAATCAGCCAAAAACTAATATTTGCAAACCAGTAATATTACGATTTTCTACAGTTTACGGAGTTAGCCCAAGAATGAGATTTGATTTAACAGTCAATGAATTCACAAGAGACCTCACCCTGGGGAAAGAGTTAATCATATATGGGGAGCAATTCTGGAGGCCATACTGTCATGTACAGGACCTGGCAAGAAGTGTAGTATTAGCTTTAGAAAGCCCAGAAGAAAAAGTGGCTTTTGAAGTATTTAATGTCGGGGATACAAATGAAAATTACCAGAAAAGAATGATTGTAGAAGAAATAAAAAAAGTTGTGCCTGACGCAAAAATAAAATATGTACAAAAAGATGAAGATCCTAGGGACTACAGAGTCAGTTTCGAAAAAATAAAAAAACAGCTGGGCTTCAAAATTACTATGACAGTTCCTGAAGGAATCAGACAAATTAAAGAAGTAGTTGAAAAAGGTATTATTTCCAACCCTTATGATTCAAAATACAAAAACATTTAAAAATGAATAATGATCCAGCATTTAAGCAAATAACTGATTTTATAAAAGAAACTTTTAATACTAATGAATTTATTCCATTACATGAGCCAAGGTTTGTAGGCAAAGAGAAAGATTATGTAATTGATACAATTGAATCAACCTTTGTCTCGAGCGTAGGACAGTTTGTTATTGACTTTGAAAAAAAAATTGCTGAATACACTGGGGCAAAATATGCAGTTGCCGCAGTTAATGGGACCGCAGCCCTGCACATAGCCTTAATACTGGCTGGCGTCAAGCCTGATGACGAAGTTATTACTCAACCTTTAACCTTTGTAGCTACAGCTAATGCTATAACTTATACAGGTGCAAAGCATGTCTTTATTGATATTGACAAAGATACATTGGGTCTTTCACCAGAAAAATTGAACTCATGGCTACAAAAAAATGCAGTAAAAAAAGGAGATAGAACTATAAATAAAACAACAGGGAGAAGAATAGCTGCCATCGTGCCAATGCACACATTCGGGCACCCTACACGTATTGACCAAATTATTGAGATTGGTAATAAATTCAACATCCCAGTTGTTGAGGATGCAGCCGAAAGTCTTGGTAGTTTTTACAAAAGCAAACACACAGGTACATTCGGTAAATTAGGTATCTTTAGCTTTAACGGTAATAAAATTATCACAACAGGCGGTGGTGGAATGATTGTTACAGATGATGAAGAATTGGCTAAAACAGCTAAACATATCACTACAACTGCAAAAGTACCACATCCTTACGAGTATTTCCACGACATGTTAGGTTATAATTATAGATTAACAAACTTAGCAGCAGCACTGGGAGTTGCACAGATGGAACAGTTACCTGTATTTATAGATAAAAAAAGAAATTTAGCCGACCAGTATCGGGAATTTTTTGAACAGTTTGATGAAATAACTTTTGTTTCAGAGCCGAAAAATTCAAAATCTAATTACTGGCTAAATGCTATTATTTTTAAAGACAAAATCCAAAGAGATAATTTCTTGGAATTCTCTAATAAAAACAAAGTAATGACAAGGCCAGCATGGGTACTTATGAACAAGTTACCTATGTATAATAATTGCCAAACAGACGATATAAGTAATGCAACATGGATAGCAGATAGGTTAGTTAATATTCCAAGCAGTGTAATAATATAAATGAACTATGGAAAGAAATGAATTAATTTTAATAGGCGGAGGGGGACATTGCAAATCCTGCATTGATGTGATAGAGACACAAGGAAAATACAAAATAGCAGGAATTTTAGATAAAGCAGACAAAGTTGGAGAAAAAGTTTTAAATTATAATATTATTGGGACAGATGACCAAATTCCCATGTATGTAAAACAAGGATACATATTTTTAATCACTGTAGGACATATTCAAAATTCGTCTATTAGAAAAAAACTTTTTGACAAAGTTCTTTATTTCGGAGGTAAATTAGCCACAATTATATCTCCGTTAGCTCATGTTTCTAAATATGCCAAAGTTGGAACCGGAACAATAATAATGCATCATGCTATTATAAATGCAGGAACAATTTTAGGCAATAATAATATTATAAATACAAAAGCCTTGATAGAGCATGACTGTAAAATAGCAAACCATACACACATAGCCACCGCCTCTATTCTAAATGGCGCATGCGAAATCTCTGATGGAGCTTTTATAGGCAGTAATAGTGTTCTCAAACAAGGTATATACATAGGCCCAAATGTTTTTATAGGTGCTGGTTCTGTAGTCACCCATAACCTAACCGAATCGGGAATTTATATAGGATCACCTGCTAAAAAAATAAAATAAGATATAATGCACGCCTTATTATTAAGTAACTTCTTATTTTATACCCAATAAATACAGTATTTAGCCCTCTATCAGCTCTCGCCCCCCTCTCTCATTCCTTTACCACTTTAATTTTGTATATATTATGTGGCTGGGTTGTAATTCTCAGAAGGTATAGACCAGATGGTACATGGGTGGGGAAAGTTATTCGTGCTGATTTTCCGTGGCCAGTGAGCAGGATAGATATTTCTTTGCCTTGTGTATTGTATGCCTTTATGCTCTGGATTTCGTCTTTTGAGTAGATATTTATCGTGTGGACAAAGGGATTAGGAATTGCTTTTATGTCCCTGGCGTTGTACCTGCTGCGAATTTGCGAGCGAAAGCGTTTGATGAATATCAAACCGTCCGACGTGCTCACTGGGCTTTTTAGTCCGGCGCTGTCTTGTGCCTGTACATTGATGTAAATTTTTTGCTTTGGTAAGAGAAAAACAGAAGCGAGCGAAAGTACGGTATCTACTTGATTGTCAGTCCATGCCAGAATATTAGTATCGCCCGGTGTTGTGCCAGCTGAGCATAGGTAACGTGCTATGCCAGAGTTGACGTCACGGGATCGTGTCCAATGTCCATAAAGCCCAAAGCAGTATATTGTGTCAAGGTCTTTTGCATAAAGACCGTCGAGCACTTGTACTTGCTGGGGTGGGGTCAGGTCAACGTAAAGGCTCTTGCTGGATTCAGCAGAAATGTTCATGGCTGTATCAGTAACTATTGATGTGATCTGTGCGCAAGGCTGCGTTGGGCTGGGGCTTTGTGTGGTGATGTCTTTGGATTTTTGTGTGCCCACTGTTATCAAGGCGCTGTCTGTTCGGGAAACGTATATTTTAGCAAAATCTATTGTGCATTTGCTCTGCTGTGTGCACAAACCCATGTAATGACCTTGGTCGATGTCTGATGTGTACTGATATTGGCCGATTAATTTATCATTAACATAAGCATAAATGTCGCCCGTACTCTTGTCTAAGATTACTTTGTAGTTATTGAAAACTGTCAAGTTGCAAGGTATGTTTTTTATTGTCTTTTCATTAATACGGTTTTTGTCCTTTATAAGAGCAAAAGTAAGAGCACTGTCTGCCCTGTCAAACCAAATCAAAAGCCCGTTGTTGCAGTCACTATCTGCAAATGTGTCGCACATGATTTTTAGTCCAAATCCGCTGGTGCTTGTGTTACTTATGTCCTTTGCCCTAAATTCATAGAGATATTGCTGCGCATTTGACTGATTGACATAAACATAGATATTTGCATTTTTTTCTGTATCATTAGTTTGTATAAGATAGCCATTTTCTCTCTGCCAGGTACCGGATATGCTGTGCCAATCATTTGCTTTTTCACTGTCGAAATTATCAAATAGAAAACCATTATTTGTATTGGCGAACCAGTTAGTGTTGTTTTTCTCAGAGACTTGATAGAATCTGTATTTAATCTTTGTGTCGTCCTTGTCTTTGAAACTTACCAGAAAATCTTTTGTCTTCCATTTCTTGCCTTCCACACAGACAGATGTTTGTGGTGGGAAAATATCGTGTGTGATAGCCTGCCATGTAGCTATCCAGCCCGGCTCGGTATTATGACAATCAGAACGAAATTCCACTGTCAAAGCCTTGCCAGAAGAGTATATTGTGTCAGGCGAGTGAGTATTAAAGCGCCCAATCTTAGGTGCAAACACACTGTCTCCGTCATAAATAAACATGAAATCGTAATCTTTCTCCAATTGAAACTGTTTAAAAACCAATCTAATGCGATATGCCCCGCGGGGCTTGATAAAATATATTTTTCTCTCGTCGTTGGAATAATTCGCTGTATCGCCGCCGCTATCTGTAAATTGTCCTGTAGGCTGGAAGAAGGACACAGTATCGCCATCCCCTAAATTTACAAGACGATAGTAATAATTCCAATGCCAATACGGACCTGGGTCCACATGTGCCTGACGTGGAAAATGCTGATGTCCAGCAATGCGTGTACACCAGTTGCCGCCTGCTAGCTCATGCAAACCATAATCGAGTACAGTCCCATCGTCCAATGTATCGCGATAAAATGTTCTACGCGGGTTGATATTGTATTTTTTGCAAATATGACGTACAATATCAGCAGAGCTTTGATACATAACTTTTGTAAACCACGTACTATCTTCGACATAACCTTCGTGCTCTATTCCAATAGTATATGGATTAGCACTACGCACGTGCCATGCCTCGTCTTTTTCTCTGACCATCTGTGTTACCTGTCCATCTCGTGAACGCACAAGGTAATGTACCGAAACATGGGATTGTGGATTTTTGAACCAAGATATTGCAGCAGAATAACTCCCTTGCATGACATGGATTACTACAGCCGATATTGTGGTATCACGATTGCTAAAATTGTTTGTTGGGTCCCATATACAATTATCACTATTATAATCGGGACAAGTACCCAGGCCAGTAGTGTCGCTGTATTTGTCATTTTGTTGATCATAAATCCCAGTGTCTGAGATGAATACTTTTTTTGCAGATAGAATTTTGAGTTTTTCTCCAAAGACCTTCTCTAAATCAATCTTGTATGCGTGAAAATTATATTTTCGTGCATAAGTGGGACTCATGAGAAATGTAAAGACCGAATAAAGGAAACTATTCATAGCCAAGTCATTGGTCGGGTCCTTGGTAGGATATGGCAGCTCTGATAGTTTTATCAGAATGTCTTTGTAACCAGCAGGACTGATTGACTTTATGCCTTCCTTTTTGGCCAAAACAGAGAATGCTTTGGCATAGGCAAGTATATCAATTCTCGGGTCATTCTTTATTTTTTCAGCAGAATATCCTGATAATTGTGCAATTAGCCGCAGATTTTCACGGAAATAATTCTTCCCATTTTCTACAAGTCCCATGACGCCATACATTCTGGGCATTCCTGTGCAAGATGGGGCTATTGTTGAGTCAAGATTGCGAAAATGGGTATTTGTAAATGCAACAGCCTCGAGCAAGCCACGCGGCACTGATCTATATTCTTTGTAAGCTTGGTCGAAAAAGCCTTTATATGGGTTGTCTGGCAATGGTAACTGGGCAAGAGATAGCAGAGCGATTGATAACAAACTGATTAAAAGCGAAAAACGTTTCATTATGTTTGGTTATTGAAAAATTCGTTACACGTCAATTTAGACGTTTTTTATGAATGTACAATTGAGAAAGTTCTATTATTTATAATCTTATTGCGCATAGTTATAACGGCCTTGTTCTGAAAGAATTATAGTATCTTCTGAGTAAGTTAGAGAAGCCAGCAACCCCAAGCCACCGTCAATATTTGTAAAAACATTGGCAGGCTGGGCAAATGGATTATTATTAGCCATTTCTGAGCGGGTGAATGTATCAAAAAATTTATAGAGATTCTCGTCAATAGCATATAATTGGACAAAGATTGTGTCTGTGGGCACATGCACTGCATACCAGTGGAACGTATAAGACTGGCCATTAAAGATTTTGTCGGCAAAGGCAAAGCCATCAACAATTCCGGGTAACTTAGCCTCTATAGGTCCAAAATCCGCAAAAATAAAACGCAGGATATTGCGGCGGTGAAACCTGAATAGAAAAAATGCTGTGTCTGGGAAAAATATTGTATCGTAAACTTCTGGCTGATTGAACTGCACGCCTATCAAATAAAAGTTATTTTCTTTGGCAGGGTCCTGGACCGTTATGGCCCCAGCTATAAGAGAGCCTGTTGTGTCCTCGACAGTTGCCGAGAAGTGTGGTCTGGCTGGCACCTGAGTAGTACCACTTACTGTAATATCCTTGTATGTAGCCTTTATTGTGTATGTAGCCCTGTTTTTTACCTGATAATGAGATTCATAGTAACCTTTTTGCCCCCTTGGTGTGAGAGAAAAAAGAAAATTATTCGCTTCGTACATATCCACCGTAGCATTATTAACGAACAAATTGGTGTCCAGTGTCTGTGCTGTTGGCTTGCTCCAGGATATATTAACCAGGACTGTATCTGCATTTGCATTAAGGATGCTGTTGACAACCAGGTGATTTTGTCCTTGTGGAAGTGTATAGTCAAGTTTTTTCTCGCATGCTGTCATAAGGCTTATTATTATAATAAAAAATAATAACTTTTTCATGGCTCTTGTGTTTAAAAAATAATCTTATAACTGACAAATGGCATAATCTGGAAAATGCTGTACTGGTAAAGCGTTGGCGGATTTTTGTAATAATCAAACTGTACAAAGAACGGATTCTGCCTGTTATACACGTTATATATTCCAAAGGCTAAAATGCGTTTTCGTCCCTTTTTCTCAGTTGTATAGGTAGCACCAATATCCAGCCGGTGATATGGCGGCAGACGGTAATTATTGCGATACTGAAAATACTGAATGGTGTTGTGTGTAAAATATTGGGGCTCGTACAATGTAGGCGCATATAATATATGTCGCACAGAAATATACTGCTCCAATGGCACTGTTATAGCAATGCCTGTATTGAATATCCATGTGGCAGACAAACTCCACTTGTCGTTAGCTCTGTACATTAACACGGCTTTGAAATCATGCCTACGGTCATACCGATATGGAAAAACACGCCCGAAATTGAGACTATCGAACTGCCGCAACGACCAGGAAAGCGTATATGCCAACCAACCTGTGAAGCGTCCTGTACTTTTTTTGGCAAAGAACTCAGCACCATAAGACCAACCACGCCCCTGGACGACTTTTTGTTCCCATATCTGACCAATGGTCTTACCACTTTCACGGTCTCCGAAGATGCTCTGACCTTCCTTCATTTCCACCAGATTATCCATGCGCTTATAGAACCCCTCGAGAGTGAAATTAATCTTATCTGTCTTCCATGCTGAGCCTATGGCAAATTGTTCAGATTTCTCAGGTACAACAATATTTGTAGCTGGCAGCCACAAGTCCATTGGCAGTCCCATATTCGTTGTACTAAGCAAATGAATATACTGCTGCATGCGGCTATAAGCAAATTTTATAGACCAGCGTGGATGCAAAATAATACTTGCCGAAAGCCGTGGCTCTGGCGAGAAGAACACTGTGTCTCGTATGCTGAAAACAGAGAAATGAAAGCCAGCATTTATTTTCAGCCAGCTCAGAGCATTTATGTTATCCTCGATATACACAAATCCTTCGCGTCCATAGAGCTTGCTATTCCCGTAAGTTGTATCCAGTGTAACTTCCATTCCAGAGATATTGACAGCACTTATGCCTGGGTCAAAAGTATGAAAGACGAATTGAGCGCCCATTTTAATCTTGTGCGAAGGGACAGGAAGGTAGTCAAAGTCTATTTTAGCGCCCAGGTCATAAATACCAGACTTGTAATTAAGGTCCCACAGAGACGAAGCAGTATCTGTTGTGCGATAATCATCGATCTGCATTTTTATCCCTGAGCGAAAGAGAAAACGACTGTAAGTCAGCGTAGTATTAGCAAAAAGCTTATCGCTAAATTTGTGATTCCAACGGAAAGATGAAATCATGTTTCCCCAGTCAAGTGTCCAGCGCGTAAAAAACTTATAATCAGGATGATTGCGGTTGAACTGAATAGAAGCCTTATCCTGTCCCCCATAAATACTCAGGTATAGTCTATCGTTTTGTCCCAGTTTTGTGTTGACTTTTCCATTAATATCATAGAAATAATAGCCACCCGTGATAATGTTGTCTTTGTTCTTTTTGTGGTTGTTAATGTAATTAATTATTGGTTTGGATAGTAAATCGATATAAGTCCTACGTGCTGCAAATATGAATGAAGATGTATCTTTCTTTATTGGACCTTCGAGAAAAATTTTTGATGAAATAAGGCCCACTGACGCCTGGGCATGGAAATGCTCCATATTACCTTCTTTCATACGAATATCCAGGACAGAAGACAAGCGCCCACCGTAACGGGCAGGGAATCCGCCCTTTATAATATTCACACTTTTTATTGCTTCTGGTGTAAAAACTGAAAAAAATCCGAACAAATGGCTCACATTATACACTGGCACACCATCTAACAAGATAAGATTCTGGTCAGGTGCTCCGCCGCGTACCATAAAACCCGATGTGCCTTCCACGCCTTGTTGTACCCCTGGCAAAAGCTGTACTACTTTCAGCACGTCGCTCTCACCCATGAGCATTGGCAGGCGGCTCACATTGCCCACATTGATATTAATCTTACTCATCTGTGCTGACTGTATCTGCTTTTCTGCTACAACGCTCACTGTCTTTATTTCTACAGATGTAGCCAGCTCGACATTAATAGTTTTATTCGTCTCAAGGTCAATATCAAATTTCTGCGACACATACCCAGCATAGGAAAAATAAATCAAATGCTCTCCCTTGGGCAGCGTCAGGCTATAGAACCCATATTCATTTGTGTAGGTATAGAAATTCTGATTTCTCAGATCAACGACCAAAGCTCCAATGAGACGCTCACCTGATTCTTTGTCCTGTACATAGCCACTTATGGTATATTTCTGCGCTGCGCCAACAATTGGCATTAAAATAGAAAATATCAGAAGTGTAAAAAAACGTAACATTTTCTTTTCTTACTTTGCTTTAACAGAAAAATAGCACTTTTGGGATTTATCTGCAACAACATCGGCACAGAGCCATGCAAGGCGTGCCTGAGATATACTAAAAAGATTAAGGGCTGCCCAGCTTAAAAATCTAATAAACGGAGCAGCCCTAAAAAATATCAATTAGCTAGTTTATTAATGCAGCTCAAGCAGACGTCCTGGTGTCCAAGGTGCGTTGATTTGATCAAGTTTGTTCTCAATAGACTTGACTTGTTGTGTCAGGTCTTTGAGCTTTTGTATCTGTGGTGGAACAATACTTTCAAGAATCTGAAGCTGCTGCTTCTCTGTGTTAGTAACACTAGCGAGCGTCTCATAATGTGCCCAAATTAAATATTGCAGACGATGATAAATCTCTGGCTGATGTGGTGGTAATTCTTCATAGCTTGCACGCGGCTTGACTCCGCGGAATGTGAATATCACGCTATCCAGCTGGGCTTCGACTGTCTGTACTTGCTTCATCATGTCAGGCGTAGCTTGTGGAGTAGCCAACAAGGCTTGTTTGATTGACTTTATCTGCGTCATAAGCTCACCGGCATAATTCATTGCACCATAAACAACACGACTCATACGTGCAACCTTTTGTCCATAAGCATACAGATCAGCGGGATTACCCTGGAATGTTCTGTTGTGAAGAAGCTTAACTTCGAATGGAACTTTGTCAACCAGAGGCTTGTATTGTCCTTTGTCATAGAGTGCCATAGAAACATAGTACTTACCTGGCATAACAAGGATGCCCTGATAATTGAGCTTGAAAGGATTGAATTTGTCTGTCTTGATAATCGAAGGTACAGGATAACGTAGATTCCAGGTTACACGATGTATTCCAGCCATTGGCTTTGAAGTAACTTTGGCAATTACATTACCCAGGCTGTCGGTAATTGTAAAGAGCAAATATGAAGGCTCTTCTTTCTGTTCATCCTGGTATTGTCTTGGTGTTATTTGTGGAATTGGCTTTCCCTCTTTCCACAGCTTCATTTCTTTTTCATGACGTAGCTGACGTGAGCTCTTTGGAGCGTTCTTGAGATAATACGTGAAAGTAACTCCAAATGGCGGATTCTTTGCAACGAAATCTGTGCTACCTTGGCCATATTTACCACCTTTCTGAATATAGGCATAAGCCGGACGAACTGGGAAAATATATGCATCCTTATTGAGAACATCAGGTGTGAGATGGCGCAGAGCTGAGTAGTCGTCGAGAATGTAAAATCCACGACCAAATGTAGCCAAGACAAGGTCTTTTTCACG